>JARFRN010000012.1 GCA_029287195.1 Acidimicrobiia bacterium
CTGCTGCCTCCCGTAGGAGTCTGGGCCGTGTCTCAGTCCCAGTGTGGCTGATCGTCCTCTCAGACCAGCTACCCGTCGGAGCCTTGGTGAGCCGTTACCTCACCAACAAGCTGATAGGCCGCGAGACCATCCTGGAGCGGCTGACCATTTCCTCATCGGAACATGCGATCTGATGAGGGTATCCGGTATTAATCCGGGTTTCCCCGGGCTATCCCGGTCTCCAGGGCAGGTTTCTCACGTGTTACGCACCCGTTCGCCACTGTCCCTAGTTCAATCTTACGAATGAACTAGTTCTCGTTCGACTTGCATGCATTAGGCGCGCCGCCAGCGTTCGTCCTGAGCCAGGATCAAACTCTCCATCGAAAGTTTGATTTGCCTGACATCCTTGGTTCTCGACTTCGTGAACCGACCAACGGTCGGACCACTCGGAGCCATGGAGTCAAACATCAAAGGATGTCACACCGAGGACGGGGTCCTCGCGAGGGCCTTGGCCCTCGTCATTGGTGCAACATTGTTTTTGCATCGTTTGCCTTCCTCCTGCCGCCAGGCGGCTGAAGCAAGCCAAACGCATGCTGGCTTTTGACACGCTGTTTAGTTGTCAAGGAGCCCGGAATCCTCGCGCGCGGCAACGCTCGAGGGGCCTCACATCATAACCCAATCTGACAGACCAGGCAAGATCGGCCGCCGCCCCCGTCCGGGGTCGACGACCGGTGTGGCGGCAATCAAAACAGATTGCCTCGAGGAATGCAAGTCAATCCGCGCTGCGCTTCAGTTTTGCGTGTCGCATAATGCCATTCGAATGGCCTTTCATGAGTAGTATGCGACCTGCGCTGATGCGTATTTGATAGAAACTACGCATAGCGGTTTTGTTACCACTTACAGTGGAGGCGAAGAACCGCAGATCTGGGAGGCGGGCTCCTCCCGGGCAAGGGTTATAGGGCGAACCGGAAGGCAGCAAGTTGTATAGATCACATACGACCCGTAGGGGTCAACGACTGATCGCAATCACTGTGGGAGTACTCCTCGTGACTGCGCTAATTGGAATCATCGGCTCCCCGCCGGCCGAGGCCGTCGAACAGTCTGCGACGATCGATTTCGAAGCCGGACTCAGCGAAGGTGATACTCCAGGGACGCTCTCCGCTGGTCGCGGCATATCCGGGGCCGATCTCGGCACCGTCAGCCTGGTTGGTTTCAACCCCGACGTCCCCGGCGACAGTGCGATGATTTTCGACGCTACCTGTGGCGGACAGACGGTTGCGCCCGACGATCCGGCGTTCGACCCTCTGCTGTGCAGCGATGACGACGCCGACCTCTATGTCCCGGCAGCCGGGAACATCGCCATCATTTCGGAAGATGGGAACTCCGAAGTTCCCGATGATGCTTTGCGGACCGACACATACTTCACACTCGACTTCAGCGATTGGGGTCCTGGAGCGGTAACCGTCGACAGTTTTGGTGTCGGCGACATCGATTTCGGCCAGACCGGTGCGGAGGCGAGCTTCTTCGACGCCGCAGGTGGCCTCATTGCAGTCGTTCCGATTCCTGAGATCGGCGACAATGCCACCGCGATCATTCCCGCAGGGGTCGACGGTGTGGCGTCCATGACAATCGCACTCCATGGGTCGGGAGCGATCGATCTCATCTCGATCACGGTCGACGAGCCGCTGATCGATGTCGAGTTGGACAAGACGGTCGACCCTGCTGCCGTACCCATAGGCGGTGAGACGACCTTTGGGGTTTCTCTGGTCAACCAGGGACCGGATCCTGCCACAGGTGTGGTCGTCGAGGATCGCCTCCCCGACGGCCTCACCTACGTGTCGCACACTGGGGATGGCGCATTTGACCCCGCCACGGGCTTGTGGACCATCGGCGACGCCCCGGTCGGCGAAGTCTTCAACCTCGACTTGGTCGTTACGGTTGATACGGCAGGTTCATTCACCAACGTTGCCGAGGTGATCGAGCACAACGAGAAGGATGTCGACTCGACACCAGGCAACAACGTCCCCGAGGAAGACGACCAAGACAGTGCCATAGTCGTCGCCTCGCCACTCATCGATATCGAGCTCGACAAGTCGGTTGCACCGGCCACGGTGCGAGTCGGTGACACGACTACCTTCACCGTCCTCGTGCGCAATGAGGGCCCGCAAGATGCCACGGGTGTGGTTGTCGAGGATCGCCTCCCCGACGGCCTCAGCTACGTGTCCCATAGCGGAGACGGCTCATTCGATCCGGCAACCTTCATCTGGACCATCGGTGACCTCGCCGCCGGCGCCTCGGTATCTATGGGCTTTGTTGTTACCGTCGATGAAGTTGGCGCATTCACCAACGTCGCCGAGGTGATCGAGCACAACGAGGAGGACGTCGACTCGACACCAGGCAACAACGTCCCCGAAGAGGACGATCAAGACCTGGCGATCGTGACCGCAACCGATGATCCCCTGATCGACGTTGAACTCACTAAGTCGGTAGACAACGAGAACGTCCCCGTGGGCGAGGACGCGACCTTCACGATCGTGGTCGAGAACAAGGGACCCGATGATGCCACGGGTGTGGTTGTCGAGGATCGCCTCCCCGACGGCCTCAGCTACGTGTCCCATAGCGGAGACGGCTCATTCGATCCGGCAACCTTCATCTTGACCATCGGTGACCTCGCCGCCGGCGCCTCGGTATATATGGACCTGGTCGTCACCGTCGACGAGTACCAGGAGACCTTCGAGAACGTCGCCGAGGTGATCGAGCACAACGAGAAGGATGTCGACTCGACACCAGGCAACAACGTCCCCGAAGAGGATGACCAAGACAGTGCCATCCTCCAGCCTCCGCTGGTGGCCGCCTCATCGACTATCGGCGACTTCGTATGGTTCGACGACGACGCAGACGGTGTCCAGGATCCCGACGAGGACGGGGTGCCAAATGTGACGGTTCGATTGACCAACCAGGCGACGAGCGAGACCTCGACCCAGGTGACCAACGCCAACGGGCTCTACCTGTTCTCGGGTCTCGACGCCGGCAGCTACGTGGTCCAGGTGGTTACCTCGACCTTCCCGGACAACCACAGCCTGACGACGGTGGGTAGCTACACCGTGACACTGCAGGATGATGAGAGCTTCCTCGATGCCGACTTTGGCATCGTCGAGGTCTTGCCCATCACCGGGATGGAACTCGAGTCGTTTGCGTTGATCGGCCTTGCCCTCGTAGCGCTCGGTGCGACACTCCTCACAGTGGAGCGTCGCCGCCGACGAGTTCTGTTGGCCAACTAGCCGGACTGCTACGAGAGCTGCCTTGAAGGCCCGCCCCACAACCGGGGCGGGCCTTCGTTCATCGGCGAAGCTTCTCGGCGATCCACAACGCCAACGCGACCACGATGAGTATGGCCACCAAACTCACCCCCCCAGTACACGAGCCGGAACACACCGCGCACCAGCCAGAGGGCCACAACCACGACCACGATGCCGACGATGACGTCGGCAAGGATGTTGCGGATTCGCCGCACCGGCGGCTACCCGACCAAGCGCAGGAATCGGCGCTTGCCCACCTGGAGCACCGCGTTCATCACTTCCGATCGTGACACGCTGTCTCCACCGATTCTGACCCCGTTGATCTTGACAGCGCCCTGCGCGACCATACGTCGACCTTCCGAATTCGAAGACACCAGGCCGGCCGCACAGAGCAACCCGGGCACCCACACGCTGTCGCCGGCTGGAAGCGGGAATGTGTCGATCTCCTCCGGAGCGCCGTGCTCCTTGAAGAGCCGATCGAAATGAGCCTCGGCGGCTGCGGCCGCCTCGATTCCCCAGTAGCGAGCCACGATCTCCCGCGCCAAGCGACGCTTGGTCTCGCCGGGGTGGAGCACACCCGCAGCAAGACCCTTCTCGATCTCTGCGACCTCTGCCGCAGGGAGGTACGCTGCAAGAGCAAACCACTGCCCCATCAGATCGTCGGGAATGCTCATGGTCTTGCCGAACATCTCCTCTGGGGGGTCTTTGACTGAGATGTAGTTGCCAAGAGACTGAGACATCTTCTTGACCCCGTCGGTACCGACGAGCAACGGCACCGTCATGACCATCTGGCCGCGATGACCCCTGCGCTCTTGGAGATCGCGACCGACCAGGTTGTTGAACAGCTGATCGCTTCCGCCGAGCTCGATGTCGGCTCCGACTGCAACCGAGTCCATGCCCTGCAGTAAGGGGTACATGAACTCGATCATCGAGATTGGCTCATGGGCGTCCCAGCGCTTGGAGAAGTCCTCCCGATCCATGATGCGTGAAATCGTGAACTGTGAGGTCAGGTCGAGCACGTCGTGCATGTCCATCGAAGCCAGCCACTCCGAGTTGTGCCGGATCTCCAGGTTCTTCTCGAGGAGCAGCTCCCTGATCGTGTCGACTACCCCACTAACGTATCCACCAACTTCTTCAGCCCCGAGTCGACGTCGCGTTTCGTTCTTGCCACTCGGGTCACCCACCTGAGCGGTGAAGTCCCCGACGATCAGCACGGCAGTGTGGCCGCACTCTTGGAAGCGTCGCAGTCGTTCGAAGACGACGGCCCAACCAAGTGTGACATCAGGCGCGGTCGGATCCACGCCCAGCTTGGCGCGCAGCGGCCTTCCCAGCCGCAGTCGCTCGAGTAGCTCATCCTCGGGAAGCACCGTGTCGGCGCCTTCGGTGAGGTATGCCAGCTGCTCTTCGGGAGTCATCATGTCGACGCGGAGGTTAGCGCCACCCTTCGACGACATAGCGCCATGGTTCATCGATGGCCTGGGAGATGCCGATGCGGGCGGTCCGCCGCACGGGGCGGCCGCCGAGCCCGGGGCCGGGGATGAGACGCAGTGGCCGATCGTGAAGATCCAATCCATCATGCGCACCGGTCACTCCCAACGCCTGGCACAGCTTCCCCGGGCCGTTCGTCAGGTCATGTTGCCGGCCCCGGCGACTCATCATCGTCTCCACACCCAACGTCGGTTCGCCGCCTCGGAGGAGTACCGCGTGGGGCAACCCCGGCTCCCCCACCACGACGTTCATACACCAGTGAATGCCGTAGGAGCGGTACACATAGAGGGTTCCGGCAGGACCGAACATCGACGCGTTTCGTGCCGAGCGCCCCCGGAATGCGTGGCTGGCCGCATCGAGTTCACCTGCGTACGCCTCGGTTTCGGTGACGGTTACTGCGGTCTTCCGGCCATCGATGGTCGACTCCAGGGTCCATCCCAGCAAGCCTTCCGCTACCTCCCAGACGTTGCCGCAGAGCAGGACGTCGAGGGGGCTGCGGTTCACCCGGCGGAACCCCGTAGGCCGGCACCCCACGCCGCTGCAGCCGAAATCATCGCGTTCCGCACGGCTGCAATCTCGTCGGCTCCCAAGGTGCGATCCGGCGCACGAAGCCGGTAGCGCACGGCAACGGCGCGCAAACCCTTCGTCGGATCACGGTAGTCATCGAATATCATCGCCCGCTCCACCAGGTCCGAAACCGCACCGGTTACCGAAGCGACTTCACCGGCGGCTGCGTCAGGTTCCACCTCGAAGGACAGATCGAAATCGACATGTGGGAAAGTCGAAACAGCACTCATCTGAACGCTTGCTCTGGGTCGAGTCAACGGCGCCAGTTCGAATTCCAAGATCGCAACGCGACCGTCGATTTCAACGGTATCGGCAACATCAGGGTGCAGCTCACCTGCGTAGCCCACCTTCTCGCCGTCGACGTACAACGCCGCCGTGCGGGTCGGGTGGAATCCCGAGGCTACGCCGGCACGTCTTTCGATTCTGACTCCGAGGCCCCTCTCGATTCCGTTCACAATGCCGAGGGCGGATGTTGCATCAGCCTCGGCCGAAGCCGAACCCAGGTGAGAACGGCCGAAGGGCCCGACGATCGCAACCGCAAGGCGGAGCGGCTGGTCGGGTACCCGGGCGTCGTCCTCCCACGGGCGGGCATAAAACACCCGACCGGTCTCGAATAGCGCGACGACATCCGCTCCCCTATTTCGATTCTCCCGAAGCCGCCTGAGCAGCCCAGGAAGCAGGTACTGCCGTAGCATCGACTGGTCCTCACGCAGCGGATTCCTCACGGTGACCACACCGCCGACGACTCCGTCGTCGCTGAATGCCGCCAGTTCCTCTGCCGAGACGAACGGAAGGTTGATAGCTTGCATCAGGCCCTGGCCTTGGAGCAACCTGTGGAGGTCTCGAGCGCGCCGCTGCTCGACCAGAAGCCCTCCTGCCGGACCGGTGGGAACGGTCTCGTCGAAGGTATCAAAGTCGGCAAGCCTGGCGATTTCTTCGATTAGATCGGCCGGGATCGTCAGATCCGGCCGGTAGGTCGGGACGCGAACCTCGAGCATGTTGCCAGTCTCGACGACACCGAGCTGGAGGCGGCGTAGCAGCCCGGCACATATCTCGGCGGTGAAGCGCTCTCCGAGCAGACGTGTCACATCCGCTGGTGGAAGTTCGATCACCCAGGGTTCGCTCGGGTTGGCCACTACATCCATTTGTCCCTCGAGGACCGACCCCCCGCCGATCTCGAGCAGTAATTGGCAAGCACGGGCATTGGCGTCGGGAGCGAGATTGGGATCGACGCCTCGCTCGAAGCGAGCCGAGGCCTCGGAGCGGAGATCATGCCGGCGCGATGTGTACATCACGGTGGGTGGATCCCACGAAGCTGCCTCCATGATCACTCGATGTGTTGAGTCGCGCACCTCCGAGCGGGCGCCACCCATGACGGCCGCCAGTGATGTTGGACCGTCATCATCGACGATGACTAGATCGTCTTCACCGAGCTCGCGCGTCATACCGTCGAGAGTCTCCAGCTCTTCGCCGGCGTGTGCCCATCTCACGTCGAGGCGCTCTCCGCTGATCGTATCGGCATCGAAGGCATGCAAGGGGTGACCGGTTTCCAACATCACATAGTTGCTGACGTCGACGATGTTCGTAATGGCGCGTACCCCTGCCTTGCGCAAACGTTCGGTCATCCACAGCGGAGAGGGCCCAATCTGCACGTCGCGCATCTCCCGGGCAACGAACCGATTACACCCGTCCGGTGCTGAGATCGTCACTTGAAGCGCCGGCGTGCCGGAGACGGTCGCCAGAACGATCTCTGGGTGATGCATCGGGACATCGAACCAAGCGGCGAGTTCCCGAGCAACCCCGATCACTCCCATGACGTCGGGCCGGTTGCTGGTTATCTCGAGATCGAATACGACATCGGGCAGCTCTAGGATCGACTCGAAGGGCTGCCCAATCGGGGCATCTGCATCGAGCACCATGATGCCTTCGTGTATCTCGCCGAGCCCCAATTCGCGTTCTGAACAGATCATCCCATGGGACTCCACGCCCCGAATCGATCGTGAACCGATCTCGAAACCACCAGGGAGGACGGCGCCGGGCACGGAGACCGGGACTACGGCCCCTTCCTCGAAGTTCCAGGCTCCGCAGATGATCTGGTGCTCTCGACCATCTCCGATATCGACGTGGGTGACTCGGACATTGTCGGCATTGGGGTGCGCTTCGATCCGGAGGACTCGACCGATCACGACATCGGTCCACTCCACATCGAAGTGTTCAACTTCTTCCACGGCATGCCCCAACATGTCGAAGGCGTGGGTGAGTTGTGCTACGTCAGTGGTAGGCAGATCGATGTACTCCTTCAGCCAATTCAGTGAGACTCTCATCCGCTATCCCGGGAACTGCTCGAGAAAACGCACATCGTAGTCCACGAAGTGCCTGATCGAATCGATGCCGTGGCGCACCATAGCGAGCCGCTCCACCCCCATCCCGAAGGCGAATCCGGTGACCGCCTCCGAGTCGTAGCCGACCGCGTCGAACACACGAGGGTCCACCATCCCGCAGCCCAGCATCTCCAACCAGCCAACACCCTTGCATACCCGACAGCTGCTTTCCCCGCCATCACAGTTGAAGCAAGAAACATCTAGTTCGGCCGAGGGTTCGGTGAATGGGAAGAAATGAGGCCGGAGGCGGACTCGTGTCGTTGGACCGAAAAACTGCCTGGCAAACTCGGCAAGCGTTCCCTTCAGATCTGAGAACGTAATCGACTCGTCCACCGCCAGACCCTCGATCTGATGGAACACCGGAAGGTGGGTAGCGTCCACGGTGTCGTTGCGATACGCCTTGCCGGGAGCAACGATATAGACGGGCGGTCCATGCTCTTCCATGTAGCGAGCTTGCACCGGCGAGGTGTGGGCGCGCAACAGCATCTCGTCCTCCGGGTTTCCGTAGTCGAGATACATGGTGTCGGACTCGAGGCGACCGGGATGGTCGGGCGGTGTGTTGAGTGCATCGAAGTTGTACCAGGCCAGTTCGGCCTCCGGCCCTTCTGCGATGTGGTACCCGAGCCCGATGAAAATGTCGCAAACCTCATCGATCACCTGCTGGATGGGGTGTATCCGTCCGGAGGGAACGGATACGTAGTCGACCGTGACGTCGATAGCTTCGGCAGCGATAACGGCAGCCCTGGCCTCTTTGGCCAACTGCTCGCGACGAACGGCGGCCGCCGCTTCGATGTCTCTGGCTATTTCGTTGATCATCCGACCAGCATCGCGACGCCGTTCGGCGTCCATCTGCCCCAATCCGCGACGGGCGGACGCAATGGCCGACTCACGACCGACAGCACCTGCCTCCACCGCGTCGAGCGCGTCCAGGTCGGCCGCTTCCTCGATGCTGGCTAGCGTTTCTTCCCTGAGTTGTGCGAGAGTTTCGAAGAGTTCCATTGGCTCGGTCTCATTGGTGATCATCTTCATGAAGGTGTCCACGGGAGCGTGCTGTCTGCATAGAAAAGCCCGGAGGCTTGCTCCGGGCGAGACGGTTGCGTGCTCCTAGCTCACGGCATGCGACTCGCCCGGGCTCCGGGCCCGGTAAAGACGAAGCGAAAGCTGTGCGGAGCCTGTGTCACGACTACAACGCTATCCACCCCTCTAAGCAAATGCAAGGTCGTCACCGTGCCGAGGCCCGCATGCGCTCGTACATGGCGATGCCTGCCGTAACCGCGGCGTTGAGGCTTTCGGTGCCCCCCGGCATCGGGATTGCGGCCGTTGCTACTGCGGGATGTTGCCGCACAGCCACCGGGACGCCCTGCGCTTCGTTGCCCACGATCAATGCCACTGCGTCGTCACCCACCACGGCCTCGCCGAGCGGCGCCTCTCCGTCGGCCGCGGTCACGACTAGTCGCAACCCGGAGGAGATCAGGAGCTCCGGATCTGGCGGCACGCCCTCGATCGGGACAGCTCTGAAGTGAGCGCCCACGCCGGAGCGAATCACCTTGGGGGCCCAGAGATCGACGCAGTCGACTGTGGCGAGCACTTGGAATCCAAAAGCAGCTGCAGTCCGAATGATGGTCCCGGCGTTGCCCGGGTCGCCGACACCCCACAGCACGATCGAGTCGACCCGCTGGATTGATCCCGCCTCCGGGATGCCGATCACGGCAACCGGGCCGCGAGGTTGGATGGTGTCGGCAAGCCCGTTGATGACGTTGGCCTCAACGACGATCACGTCGATCCCATGTGCGGTACACAGCTCGAGGGTTGCTCGATCGTCGGCCAGGCAAAACACCTCTTGCACCACGCATCCGGAGCGAGTTGCTTCCTCCAGGAGAAACGGCCCTTCGATGGTCGTTCGACCCGTTTGCCTGCGGACGCGAGTTCGCTGCAGCTTGCGCGCTGCGGCGACTCTCGAATTACGGAGCGAAGAGACTACACCGGCCATGTTTGGCTCGATCCGCCGAACACTATGGGTGTCGCAGCCCAACCGTCTTCGGCGACTTCCGCAGTGCTCAGACTTCGACCTTGCGCGAAACCTCGACCAGTTGGGCGAACGCTGCGGGATCGTTGACTGCCATGTCGGCAAGCATCTTGCGGTCGACTTCGACCTCGGCAGCCTTGAGACCGGCGATCATCTGCGAGTAGGTAGACCCGTTTTGTCGCGCGGCAGCGTTGATCCGCTGTATCCAGAGTCGCCGGAACTCACCCTTGCGGGCGCGGCGATCGCGGTAGGCGTACTGCCCCGAGTTGAGGGTTTGCTCCCGGGCCGTGCGATAGCGCCGACTCCGTGCCCCGGTGTAGCCCGAGGCGCGCTCCATGACTTTGCGGCGTTTCTTGTGCGCGTGGACCGCGCGCTTTACTCGTGCCATTGTGCTGTGACCTCCTAGCGACCGAGCAGCCGGGCAGCTCGCTTGGCGTCCTTGCCCTGCAGGGTGGATTCGCCGGCCACACGTCGCCAGCGGGTTGCGGATTTGCTGTGCCGGTTGTGCCCGCGCCAGGCCTTGGCATGCCGGATCTTGCCGGTGCCGGTCACCTTGTAGCGCTTTGCGGCGCCTTTGTGTGTCTTCTGCTTGGGCACTTCCTACTCCTCTTCGGGTTCGGTCTCGGAGATCGCCGCTTCATCTGCTGCGTCGACCTTTGCCGGTGAACCGCTGTCCTCCTTGACCCGTTGCCTTCGCAACGGTGCGAGCACCATCGTCATCTGCCTCCCGTCGAGGCGGGGCATTGTCTCGACAGTTCCATAGTCCTCGACCTGTCTCTTATACACATCTCCGAGCCCAC
>JARFRN010000055.1 GCA_029287195.1 Acidimicrobiia bacterium
GCCGAGATCACGCAGCAAATCTTTTTCCGGAACCTCATCGACAAGCACCGCGAACACGACCAGCTTCCCAACCCCCTCGCCGCCGGGTTGAACCGCGACGGCTGCCGCTTCGTAGACTGCCGGATGGTTTTCGAGCACCCGCTCGAGCTCGAGTGAAGAGACCTTGATTCCGCCGAGGTTCATGGTGTCGTCGGCCCGGCCCTGGGCGACAAAATAGCCACCCGGTAGGCGGGCGACCTGGTCACCGTGGCGCCGGAGCACCTCTCCGTTCGGACCCTCTGGACAGTCGTTGTAGTAGACCGCATCGTGATCACGGTTGAGCAGGGTCTGCGAGAGACCGATCGAAGGCGGAACCAGGAAAAGCTCCCCCTCTTCGCCATCCGGGACCAGATTTCCCCGCTCATCGAGAATGGCAAGCTCCAGGCCGAGCGCGGCGGTCGAAAAACTGGCCGGTGATGCCGGCTGTATGACGGTACCGGTGAGATACCCTCCGCCTATCTCGGTTCCGCCACAATACTCGATGACCGGCGCCCGGTAGCCGGTGCGGTTCATCAGCCACAGGTAGTCGTGCCGATTGGAGGGTTCTCCGGTCGAACTGAAGGTGTTGATCCTCGACCAATCGACGTCATCGCAAGCGCCGGAGTCGCGCCATGCCCGCACCAACGAAGGTACGACACCGAGCATGCCGACGCCAGCAGCGTTGACGAACTCGGCGAATCCACGTCCCGTTGGCAGACCTTCGTAAAGTGCGATGCATCCGCGGTTGATGAGAGTGGCGTAGATCAGCCATGGTCCCATCATCCAACCGATGTTGGTCGGCCATGCGACCACATCCCCTCGTTGGATATCGTGGTGGAAGTGGCCGTCCAGTGCGCATTTGATCGGTGTCAGATGGGTCCACGGGATGGCCTTGGGGTCGCCGGTGGTGCCGGAAGAGAAGAGAATGTTGGTGACCGTGTCTGGGGGGCCGGTGAGGGCTTCGAGCTCGGTTGCCTCGCTGAGAAAATCCCACCACAGCAAGTCGCCGTCTCGAAGAGACTCCTCTGAGAAACCCTCAGCGGCGATCACAATTGCGGGGGTAGCTCCGCTTTCGCACACTGTTTTATAAAGCTCGATCGACCGCCCACCGCGTTGGAAGCTCGAAACGGTGAGGATGGCGGCGGCGTCCGCAATCTCGAGACGGCGAGCGATCTCGGGTGCCGCAAAGCTGTCCGCGATCGAAATGACGACGCATCCTGCTTTAATGATCCCCAAATAGGCGGCAACGCACTCGAGGTTCATGGGCATGTAGAGGGCAATGGCGTCGCCGGGGGAAAAACCGGCAGCGGCGAGACCGTTGGCAACCAGGTTGACCAGCATTTCGAGCTCTTCGTAGGTGACGGCCTCCATCTCGTCGGAGCCTTCGCGGCCGACGACGACCGCCATTTCGTAGCCATCACCCTTGAAGCAGCTCGAGACGATGTTGAGTTCGGCTCCTGGAAACCACTTCGGTTGTGTGGGGCCGGCCCCGAGGTCGAGAACCTGGTCCGGCTGCAGTGTGAACACGATGCCGAGGCGATCGACCGCACGACCCCAGAAGTCGGAACGGTTGTCGCAGCTCCAGCGATGGAGGTCGCGGTAATTGCCGATTCCGAGCTCGCGCATCACCGCGGAGACGTTGGCGTGCTCCAGCCGATCAGCGTCGGGCACCCAGGCCGGAGGTGGTGGCAGCGCCGGATCGCGGTCAGCAAAGATCTCGTTGTAGCGTACCCACTGTTGTGAAAACGGCGTCTCCGGACTCGTGTGAAGCCATTCAACATACTCGTGCCACCGAAGAGCTTGATTGTCCGAGATCTCCATTGAAGAACCTTAGCATCGTCCGATTTGCGCGAGCAGGCGCTGACGTCGCGTTGTCATCCCGAGGGAGCGAACGGAGCGAGCTGCCGGATGCTCTGGCCAACCCCCTCAGACCCCCGCTCGGGCCAGTGGGCCCCCGGCCGGGATACAAAGGTGAGAGTCATTACCCACCTCGGCCGGGCTGGCACTGGCAATTGAGTGGCTTCGGCCTCACGCTGTCAATCGGAGCGTTCCACGCGAACGACCTCCTCATCCTTCAAGAGATCCAGGAGCCGCTCGGTTGCCGCAGCCACGCAGTCGGCATCGACTGCCTCGATGCTGATCCACAAACGGTGGTCGGTCTTTTCACCGAAGCGCGGGTAGGAGCCGATCTTGACGTTGGAACACTCCTCAGCGACCCGACCAAGCAGGGGAGCAACCCGGCTCTCATCAGCGTTCAGAAAGACCCCGTGTACGACCTTGGGCGTGCCGCTGATTTCTCTGCGCAGGCTCGGCAACTTGGCCGCGAAGAGCCGCGGCACACCCGGAAAGAGATAGACGTTCTTGATGACCACCAGGGGCAACAGACCGTCATCGCCGTAGAACAGGCGAGAGCTCTCGGGCACTTCCGCCATCCGCAGGGCGGATTCGGTGAAGCGCTCGCCCCAGTAGCCGCGGATCATCTCTTCGATGTCGGGATGGCGAACCACCGCGACTCCGAATGCATCGGCGACCCCGCGAACCGTACAGTCGTCGTGCGTCGGGCCAACACCGCCGGAGGTAATCACCACGTCGTACTTCTTGGAGCAGGCGGCGACTTCGGCCGCGATTCCTTCGAGCTCATCGCCGATGACCGCGATCCGTTCGAGATCGACCCCGAGCTCCGCGAAGAAATCGATCAGCAGAGGGGTGTTGACGTCGCGCACTTTAGCGCTGAGGATTTCGTCACCGATGATGATCGCGGCAGCCGTTGTCATCCAGGGAGTATAGCCGCACCTACCCACCCGGATCCCAGATCCGAAACACGAGATACGAGTTACCCGCCGACCCAATTTGCCCGTAGATCACGCAGATAAGAAACCGGACCTTTTGGGATGCTGACTGCTTTTATCTGAGTCATCTGCGGGAAGGGTTCAAGACGATTCGGTTGGAATGGGGTGCCAATAGCAGGATGGCGTACCTTTTCGGCTGGAGGCCGCCTCTCGTATCTGGATTGGTGGGCGGCTAGAAGAGTTCACCACCGAAGAAGCGACCGTGGAACAGGGTCACGATGACAAACAAGACGATCGAGATGAATGCGAGTGGGAACGAGAGCTCGTCGGGGACGAGACGGTTGCGTCGCCCGAGAATCGCTGAAAAAGGCATCACAGATGTCTGCTGTCTCTTATACACATCTGACGCTGCCGACG
>JARFRN010000078.1 GCA_029287195.1 Acidimicrobiia bacterium
CAGTTGAGCTGCGCGGTGTCTCCAAGCGATACCCCAACGGGGCAATCGGCGCTGCCGATGTGGATCTGGTGACCCGTCCCGGCGAGTACGTTGCGCTCTTTGGTCCATCTGGTTCAGGGAAGACGTCGTTGCTGCAGATGATTGGGCTGTTACTCCACCCGGACGAAGGTGAGGTGCTGATCGACGGGGAGCGGGTGGACCATCTCGATGAGGCGACGACCGCCGAGATGCGGCGCTCCCGTCTCGGCTTCATATTCCAGAGTGCCGGGCTGCTGCCGCTGCTGTCGGCGGCGGAGAATGTCGATGTGTCACTCCGTCTGCTCGGGGTAGGGGGACGCAAGGCGCGAGATCGAGTAATGGGTGCGCTCGACTCAGTAGAGATGGTCGATCGGGCTGCCCATCGCCCCGATGAACTCTCTGGTGGGGAGCAGCAGCGGGTTTCGATAGCCCGCGCTTTGGTGCACGAACCCGGCTACTTGCTGGCGGACGAACCCACGGGTGAACTCGACACAGCAACCGGCGCGGCAATCCTCGGCTTACTGCAACGGGTGGCTCGAGCCGGCACGACGGTGATCATGGCAACCCACGACCCGGCCGCCATCAACTACGTCGACCGTGCCCTGTTCGTGCGAGACGGCACACTGCACACCCCCGACCGCAACGAGCTCCGGCTGTGGCTCACCGAGGGAGCCTCCCTCAACACTGCTTAGGCTGGGCTTCAGCGTTCGATTTGTTCGATATCCTGATACGGGATGGATGCCTCTGAGGTGAGCCGCCGGGCACTGGACGGGTTGGCCAAGCTTGCCGGTCCGCCGACGCCGCGGGTGCGACTGTGGAATGGAGACGAGTGGGGCCCGCCTGAGGCGCCCGCCACGATTGTGTTGCGCCATCCCGGAGCGCTGCGCTCGATGTTGCTGCCGCCAACCGATCTATCGGCAGGCGAGGCATACCTTTTTGATGACGTCGACTTCGTGGGCGACATCTTTGCGCTTCTCGACTTCGGGGCACGGCTTGGTGAAGCCAGGCAATCGTCCCTGACCAGGGGCCGATTGCTGTGGCTGCTCCGCCGGTTGCCCGATGAGAAGCGGCGGGATGAAGCAGATCGACCAAAGATCGGCGGACGGCTCCATTCGCGCAAGCGAGACCGGATTGCCGTGACCCACCACTACGACACCGGAAATGACTTCTTTGCCCAGTTCCTCGACTCGTCGATGGTTTACTCGTGCGCCCATTTCTTGAGTCCGACGGAGTCGCTCGATGAGGCGCAGCGGCGCAAACTCGATCTGGTGTGTCGCAAGCTCAGGCTCGTGCCGGAGATGCGTCTGCTCGACGTCGGGTGCGGCTGGGGGGCACTGGTCATCCATGCGGCTCGAGAGTACGGCGTGCGCGCCACCGGGATCACACTGAGCGGTGAGCAGGCGGCTGAGGCGCGACGGCGGGCCGAAGCAGCCGGTGTCGGGGGCCGAGTCGAGATTCTGGAGCGCGACTATCGAGATCTCAACGGCGAGTTCGACGCCATCGCTTCAGTGGGGATGGTCGAGCACGTTGGCCGCAAGGAGCTGGTCGAGTATTTCGAGGAGCTGCGCAACGTTCTCTCCCCTGGGGGGCAGATCCTCAACCACGGCATCGTGACCAGGAATCGCAATGTGCGGCGGGTCACCCCTACGTTCATCAACACCTACGTCTTCCCGGACGGGGAACTCGTCCCGGTCGACACCGTTGCCGGGGCGGCTGAGGATGCGGGCCTCGAGGTACGTGATGCAGAATCTTTGCGCGCCAGCTACGCGTTGACCCTGCGTCACTGGGTGGCAAATCTGGAACGGAACCGTGACGCTGCCGTCGCCGCGGCGGGGGAGAGGACCTATCGAATCTGGCGGCTGTATATGGCCGGATCGGCGGTGGCATTCGAGCGGGCCGCGATCAGCGTTTATCAGCTACTGCTCACAGACCCGCAACGGCCGTGGACGTATGGCCGAAGTGAGCTGCTGGCTGCGGACGATTAGCGGCTCAGTGACCCGACCGGCTCACGCAGAAGACATTTCCCTCGGGATCGGCCAGTACCGACCAGCGGAAGCCGTCCACTTCATGGTCTTCGATCTTGGAGCCACCCAATTCGATGACGTGAGCCGCGAACGCTTCCGGGTCTTCGGCGCTAATGTCGAGATGGATTCTGTTCTTCCCCTGCCGGGGCTCGGGCACGCGCTGAAACGCCAGCGCCGGACCCTTCTCGCTGAGCCGGCTGAGCCACACGTAGCTCGGGTAGCGGGCCTTCTCCTCGAGACCGAGTGCTTCACTCCAGAACCTCACCATGGTGTCGATGTCGTTGCAGTCGATCATTACCGTGCCGACGAATGCGCTGGTGCTCATCACTCCTCCGGGAAGTCCTTGTGTATGCGGGATGGGGTCGGGCCGGATTGGCCTTGATACTTGGAGCCGGATCCCGGTGATCCATATGGGTTCTCCGCGGCGGTGGTCAACTGGTAAAAAGACACCTGTCCGATCTTCATCCCCGGGTAGATGGCTATCGGCAGATTGGCAACGTTGGATAGCTCCAGCGTCACCTGTCCCTTGAAGCCGGGGTCGATGAAGCCGGCGGTCGAATGAATCAGGAGCCCGATGCGCCCCAGGCTGGATTTTCCTTCGAGCCTCGCCACAATGTCGTCGGCTAGTCCGACGACCTCGAGCGTCGAGCCGAGCACGAACTCGCCGGGATGTAGCATGAACGGCTGGTCCGGGGTCGCCGCCACCTCAGTAGTGAGATCCTCCTGCTGCGCCTTGGGGTCGATCAGGGCGTACTTGTGGTTTTCGAATACCCGAAACACGGAATCACAACGCAGGTCGACACTCGACGGCTGCACCATCTTCTCGGCATAAGGATCAATGACGATGCGGCCGTCTGCGACCGCTTCCTTGATGGTTCGGTCCGAGAAGATCATGCGCGCATCGTAGTGATTTGGGCATTTCGCTCGAAACAGGTTTCGAGCGAGTCATCACACCATTTCGTACTCGAGGCGTTGCACAACAACTTGGTCGGGCTGTGGCTGGTGTGGAGCTGCATGGCGGGCGGCCTTGCTCGTCAGTCTGGAGAAGCGGTTGGCGCTGCGCCGCTGGTGGGACAGCACCTTGCGCGCCACGCCGTAGAGCCAGGGAAGCGTGCGCTCCCCATCCGGCATGTCGGAGCCACGTTTCCAGGCGACCTCGAAGACTTCGTTGGCTGCGGCGTAGGCGTCCTCCGGGGTGGTTCGCCGCAGACAGTAGGCCCATATCGAGCGATGGTTGCGCTCGTAGATCTGATCGAACCTGGGATGGTTCCCGCTCATCCTCTGCTCCCCGTCTACACACCAAGTGCCCGGCAGGTCGATTTCCCGGACGGATTTCTCGTGCGATCTCGAAATACGTCCGGAAGTGAGGCAATGAGGGCATGAGTAGGTATCGGACAGATTGTCCGCAGTCGGGGGACTGATCAGAGGGGCTCCGGTTCACCCGAGGCCCCTCGCCTTCTCACAGTCTTGCGTGAGCCAGGACCGGTATCAGCGGCGGCCGGCCAGCAAGAACGATGGGTCAGACGTACTCGATGGTGTGGCTGATGTCGACCGAAGCGTCGAGCATTGTGTACACGGAGCAGTACTTGCCTTCGGTGAGGTTGATAGCTCGCTCGACCCGGCCGTGGTCTACGTCCCCACCTACCAGGTAGCGGATGTGGATGCTGGTGTACACCTTGGGGGCCGTTTCGGCTCGTTTGCCCGAGACCTCGACCTCGAGCGAAGTGAGCGGCTGACGCATCTTCCCCAGGAACTCGACGACCGTGACGGCGCTGCAGCTACCCAGTGCTGCAAGAACCAGCTCCATAGGACCGGGGCCCTCCTCGTGATTGCCCCCATCGATCCGTATCGTGTGGCCCGAGCCAAACGCGGCATCGAAGCTCGTTCCGGCGACGTAGCTGACTGTTGCATTGGGCATGGTGTCTCCGGGGTTCACGACATCGTTCTTGCGAAGCCGCCCCGCATCGCCGGGCTCAGCTACGCTCGAAGGGTTGAAGGGTCGCCAAACCACCTGCAGGTGGGCCGGGCGGCTCGAGCGGGTGAGGGGAATCGAACCCCCGTATTCAGCTTGGGAAGCTGATGTTCTGCCATTGAACTACACCCGCGGGGTGGACGATTGTACCGCTCCCGTCGACTCGTGTCGTCAAGACGTCGCCAGGCTGGCAACGCCCCACAGCGTGATGAGCAGGCCGACTGCCAGCAGCCACCAGGCCCGGACTGCCCGGAACTCACCTGTGGCTCCCTTCGGGTGCTTGCCTCGGTGGTGCTGCACGATGGCGAACGTATTCCCGATCACCATGGCTGCTCCCACCGCCAGGATCATCTGGGCGAGAAGATCATCGAGTCCGAGTAGCTCTGTGATGTCCATCCAACGGAACGCTAGTGGGCGGCGACGCACGAGGCTGAATCGGGATAGAGTCGCACGGAGATGGACACACTGACACTACGCACCAAGCGGCGGATCCCTCAGGTAGGCCTCGGGGTCTACAAAGTGCAGCCCGGGGCAGACACCAAGAACACGGTGCTGACGGCGCTGGAGGTGGGCTATCGCCACATCGACACCGCATCGATCTACAACAACGAAGCCGATGTCGGTGAAGCGATCGCAGCCAGCGGCCTCGACCGCAGCGAGGTGTTTGTCGCAACCAAGCTGTGGAACGAAGACCATGGCTACGACAACGCGCTGCGCGCGTTCGATCGCAGCCTGTCCCAGTTGGGGTTGCACTACGTGGACCTCTATATGATCCACTGGCCGGTTCCGCTATTACGGCTCGAGACCTGGCGGGCGCTGGAACGTCTGACCCTGGATGGACGGGTCCGCGACATTGGTGTCAGCAACTACATGGCGGTTCACATCAACGAGATTCTCGAGTACGCACCTGTCGTGCCTGCGGTCAATCAAATAGAGATGTCCCCTTACCTATACAGAACCCGTCTCGATACGGTCGAGCGCTGCCGTGAACACAACATCGTGATCGAGGCCTACAGCCCTCTCACCAAGGGTCGCAAGCTCGATGACCCGATACTCGCCGAGATCGGTCGGGTCCACGGCAAGACACCGGCCCAAGTGTTGATTCGCTGGGCGATCCAGCACGGCTTTGTCGTTATCTCGAAATCGGTCGATCCCGCCCGCATCTATGCGAACTACGACGTCTTTGACTTCGAGCTGAGTGCAGACCACATGGACCGGCTCGATAGCCTCGACGAGGGTTTGGTTACCGGTTGGGACCCGGCTGATGTCGCCTGAACCTGACTGAATCTCAGGGTGCCGGGCGGCAACGGCGATTCATCCGGCAGTGATATCCGTCCCCTTCGCACAGTCTCATCGCGGGAGCACGGCCCCTTTTCAGTTAGCCTGAACCTATGCCGCGCTCATGTGTCGTATTGCGCGTATTCACCCGGGATCAGCGGGGTGGAAATCCCCTGGGCGTTATCGCCGATCCTTCCGACCTGGACACGGCATCAATGCAACGCATTGCCACCTACCTCGGCTACAGCGAAACCATCTTCATAGAGGGCGGTGATGTTCCCTACATCCGTATCTTCACACCCGCGATGGAGCTTCCGTTTGCCGGGCATCCGCTCGTCGGCGCCGCATCTGTGATGTTGAAGTCGAGGCCGGACCTAGATCGCTTGCGCTGTGGCATTGGTGATGTATGGATCAGAGCGGCTGAAGGCAACTGGTGGGTGGATGTAGAGATGACCCCGGACAATGCAACCGTCGACGAGAGCGGATTCGCCGCTCGAGTTGGTCTGCCGGAACCGCTGTCAACATGGCGAGTTGCCATGCCGCTCGACTATCGGATGGTCGAGCTGACATCCGTATCCGACGTTTCTGACGTTTCGCCGAACCTCGATGTGTTCGGAGAGGCATTTGGCCTCACCGTCTACGCCCGCACCGGCGACAGCATCCGCATGCGCTTCTTCACCCCGAAAGCAGGCGTTCCCGAGGATCCTGCTACCGGCAGTGCCGCAGTCGCCCTGGCCACCATGTACGTTGCCCGGGGCGAGGCAGCAGGGGACGTTCAGATCGACCAGGGTGAGGAAATCGGGCATCCGAGCCGAATCAACCTCCGATGGCAGCACACGCTTGCGTCGATCGGTGGCTCTGTCGTGGCAGACGGCATCAGGGAGCTAGAGCTGTGAGCGTGGTTGTCCGCCGAGAAGGTGCGGCCGACGTAACAGCAATCCACGAGCTGAACGTTGTCGCATTCGATGGCCGGGACGAGGAGGCGGATCTGGTCGATGCGCTGCGTGACGCCGGCGACCTCGTGCTCTCACTGGTTGCGGTGGATGGAACCCGGCTGGTAGGGCACGTCGCCTTCTCACGGATCACCATCGAAACTGGAAGTGGCCCCGAGGGCGGCATCGCACTGGCCCCGGTGGGGGTGCTTCCGCCGAGACAGGGATTCGGGATAGGGCGCCGATTGATCGAGACCGGGCTGGACGAGCTCCGCCGGCAGGGCGAGTCCGTCGTGGTCGTCGTCGGCAACCCCGCCTACTACACCAGATTCGGTTTCTCTACCGAATTGGGGGAGGACTATCCCTGTGTCTACAGCGGAAGCAGCTACATGGCGCTACATCTGAGCACTAGCGAGCACGTTCCGGCGGGCGCCGTTCGCTACCCCGACGCCTTTGGCCTGGTGAGTTGATGGATTCGCTGCGTCGCCTGCAAGATGGACGAGGCTCGTCAAATGTGACGGTAACGTTTCACCCGTGACCTCACCCGCCACCGCCTCCTCGAGCAGCACGGATGTCTTGTTTCACACTCGCGACGTCGATGCGGTGCTTGCCGAGATGTCCGTCGACGCTACATCCGGGCTGGCCACCTCCGAAGCTGAGAAGCGGTTGGCCGAGTTCGGCCCCAACGAGCTGGTCGAAACCGGTGGAACGCCTCCGTGGCGGATCTTCCTCAACCAGTTCACCGATGTCATGGTCATCGTGCTCATGGTGGCGGCCGCGATCGCGGCCGCGATCGGAGACGTCAACGACGCCATCGTGATCCTGGTCATTGTTGTGCTCAATGCGGTACTCGGTTTTGTGCAGGAGTATCGCGCCGAGCGGGCGATCCAAGCCCTCAAGATGCTGGCCGTTCCCAGCGTTCGAGTACGGCGCGACGGCGGAGCGGTGACCGACATCCCGGCCATTGCCATCGTCCCCGGTGACATTGTGCTGATCGAGGCAGGCTCGGCGGTGCCGGCCGACGGCCGCTTGGTGGAAGCAACCAGCCTCCAGGTAGCCGAAGCCGCTCTAACGGGTGAAGCTTATGCGGTAGAGAAGTCGATCGCGGCACTCGATACTGAGAACCTCGACGTTGGGGATCGCTGCAACATGGTCTACATGGGCACCAGCGTCACCCACGGCAAGGGAGCAGCTGTCGTTGTCAGGACCGGTATGGCGACGGAGCTGGGTCGCATCGCAGAGCTCATCCAGACCATCGACCGCTCGGCGACTCCACTGCAACGCCGCATGGCACAACTCGGCAAAGGCTTGGCCATCGCCGCGCTCGCCATCGTGGCTGTGGTCTTCGTGCTGGGGCTGGCTCGTGGCGAGGAACTCAGGGAGATGTTCCTCACCGCCATTGCCCTCGCCGTCGCGGCGGTTCCAGAGGGGTTGCCGGCGGTGGTGACAATTGCGTTGTCCCTGGGCGCACAGCGCATGTTGCGGCGTGAGGTGTTGATTCGGAAACTGCCGGCGGTCGAGACATTGGGCTCTGTGACCGTCATATGCTCCGACAAGACCGGCACCATCACGGAGAATCGCATGGTGGCGACGGAACTCGCAGCCGACTCGAGAGTGCAGGAACTCTCCGCAGTAGCGCTGACCGACGCGGACCGAGAGACCAGCGCTTGGATGGCTCTGGCGGGAGTTGCCCTGTGCAACGATGCAGTCCTCGGCCCGACACCAGAGGAGAATGTGGGAGACCCCACCGAGCTGGCACTCGCCGTTGCCGCACAGACTGCGGGCTTGGACAAGAGGGTGCTGGACACGGCCTGGCCCCGCCTGGCTGAAGCCCCATTCACGTCGGAGCGGAAGCGGATGACGACGGTACACCAGGTTCCCGCCGACGTGCGTGGTGCGATCGGGTCCGACTGGGTGGCATTCGTGAAGGGCGCCCCGGACGGCCTCATCGACATCGCTGATCGAGTATTGACCGACGAGGGCGTCAAACCGTTGAGCAACGACCTTCGGTCCGGCATCGAGGCAACCAATGCAGACCTGGCAAACGAAGGACGGCGCGTGTTGGGTGTGGCGCTGCGTCCCCTGGATCAGCTACCGACGGATGACGAGGTGGAAGACCTCGAGGGCGAACTGACGCTGCTCGGGATGGTCACGATGGTCGATCCCCCTCGTCCCGAGGTCCCCGACGCCGTCCGCGCCTGTCGACGGGCGGGGATTCGTCCCGTGATGATCACCGGGGATCATCCGCTCACGGCGCGCCGTATTGCGGCAGATGTGGGAATCAGCACCAACGACCGTGTGGTGACCGGGGCCGAGCTGAACCGGATGGACGACGACGAATTTGCTCGTATCGTTCCAGAGGTCTCGGTATATGCCAGGGTCTCTCCGGAGCACAAGCTGCGCATTGTCGGTGAACTCCAGGCACAAGGCCAGGTTGTTGCCATGACCGGCGATGGCGTCAACGACGCCCCGGCTCTGCGCAAGGCCGACATCGGGGTAGCCATGGGTATCACGGGTACCGATGTCTCCAAGGAAGCCGGAGGCATGGTGCTGCTCGACGACAACTTCGCGACGATCGTGAAGGCGGTTCGCGAGGGCCGCACCATCTACGACAACATCCGCAAGTTCATCAAGTACACGATGACTAGCAACAGCGGCGAGATCTACACGATGTTGCTGGCTCCCTTGTTCGGCCTGCCGTTGCCGCTGACCGCGATCCAGATACTCTGGATAAACCTCGTTACCGACGGGCTTCCCGGGCTGGCGCTGTCCTTTGAACCGTCCGAGCGGAACGTGATGGATCGCAAGCCGTATGCACCGAACGAGAACATCTTCGGACGCGGCATGGCCCGGCACATCCTGTGGGTCGGATTGTTGATGGGAATCGTCTCGCTGCTGTCCGGGCTCTTCTATCACAACGCCGACAACGCAGCCTGGCAGACGATGATCTTCACCGTGCTCACCCTGTCGCAGATGGGGCAGGCAATGTCGGTCCGCTCCGACCGCGAATCGCTTTTCACCCTGGGGCTGAGATCCAACAAGCCTCTGCTGGGCGCGGTGTTGCTGACGCTTGCCCTGCAGCTCTTGGTGATCTATTGGGGCCCGTTGCAGAGCGTCTTCAATACGCAGTCGTTGTCGATGGCGGAGCTCGGGTTTGCGCTGGCGGCCGCCACCATTGTGTTCTGGGTGGTCGAATTGGAGAAGTTGATCAGACGGCGCCGCACTCCTCGCCACGGTCCGGCGTAGATCAGGCCCCTGTGAGGGTCCTAGCTACTCCAGACCGCATGTTTCTACACCCGCAGCCGGGCATGGTGACCCTGGATGGGTTCGACGTCATACAACATGTCGTGGCCCGAACGCAGGCTACGGGCAACCGCATGACCCCCCTGGACGGTCGTCACACAGGGGACACGGTTGCGGATCGCAGCCCGACGGATCAGGGCTCCATCTCCACGCGCCCGCCGGCCCTGCGGGGTATTGATTACGATGTCGATGAGCCCGTCCCCGATCATGCGGACGGGGTCCCATGGTCCCTCCCCCACCTTGTCGACGTGATTGGCCGGGATTCCGGCCGCCGTCAGTGCGGCGGCAGTTCCCGAAGTAGCGACGATCCGGAAACCCAGCTCCGAGAAGATCCGACCCGTTGCCATTCCCAATTCCTTGTCGCGATCCGCCAGCGAGAGGAATAGGGTTCCGTCCTCGGGCAGCTTGCTGCTCGCCGCAAGCAACGCCTTGGCGTACGCGGCACCGACCGAGGTCGAGATCCCCATTACCTCTCCGGTGGAGCGCATCTCCGGGCCCAGGATGGTGTCCTCGCCCGGGAACCGCGACCACGGCAGCACCGCTTCTTTGACCGCGGTGTGTTCCGGGGGGACCGGTGAGCCCGACGGCAGCACCCCGGCATCGCGCAGTTGTTCGATGGTCTCTCCCATCATGACCCTGGTTGCCACCTTGGCGAGGGGCACCCCGGTCGCTTTGGACACGAACGGAACGGTTCGTGAGGCGCGCGGGTTGGCCTCCAGCACGAACACGGACTCGTCCTGGACCGCAAATTGGATGTTGAGCAATCCCCTGACCTCGAGTCCGCGTGCTAGAGACTCTGTGAATTCGAGGATCGATCGATGGGCGACCGGATGCAGAGTTGGCGCCGGGATGACACAGGCAGAATCCCCGGAGTGCACACCGGCCTCCTCGACGTGCTCCATGATGCCGCCCACATAGAGTTCGCTCCCGTCGAACACCCCATCGACATCGACTTCTACCGCGCTCTCCAGAAAGCGGTCGATGAGAAGCGGGGCGGCGGACAGGTCGATTCGCTCCCCCTGTGCGGGGGCGGCGATCTCGTTGAGGTACTCGGCGAGTTCCGCTTGGGAGTACACGATTCGCATGGCCCGGCCGCCGAGAACGTAGGAAGGCCGCACCAGGACCGGGAAACCGACGCAGTCGGCGACCGCGGCTGCCTCAGATTCGGTGGCTGCCGTGCCGTTGGGCGGCTGGGGTATCCCGAGCTCTTCACACAGCGCGGCGAAGCGCTTGCGGTCCTCGGCGAGGTCGATTGCATCCGGTGTCGTGCCTGCAATCGGTACCCCGGCGGCTTCGAGGGCATGCGCCAGCTTGAGTGGCGTCTGTCCACCGAGCTGCACGATCACGGCGGCGGGTCTCTCCTTTTCGATGACCCCAAGCACATCGTCGGGTGTCAGCGGCTCGAAGTAGAGCCGGGTCGAGGTGTCGTAGTCGGTCGACACCGTCTCCGGGTTGCAGTTGATCATCACGGCCTCATAGCCGCGCTCCTGGAGGGCAAGTGAGGCATGGACACAGCAGTAGTCGAACTCGATACCCTGTCCGATTCGATTAGGGCCCGAGCCCAGCACGACGACCGTGCGGTCACCGGGAGGCGGCGCCTCGTCTTCGTCCTCCCAAGTGCTGTAGAAGTAGGGAGTCTTCGCCTCGAACTCTGCCGCACAGGTGTCGACAGTCTTGAAGGTCGCCGCAACGCCGTGCTCCGCCGATACAGTCCGCACTTCCGGGATGGTCAGGTTCCACAGGAAGCCGAGCTGCTCGCCGCCGAAGCCGTGACGGCGAGCGAGGCGAATCGACTCAGCTCCGGGCGGGGTGGCCTCGAGCAGGCGGCGGGCCTTCACGATGTCCAAGACCTGGTCGAGGAACCAGGGATCGATCCCGGTTGGCGGCAGATCGTGGGGGGTGAAGCCTCTTCGAAATAGCTCGGCTATTTGGAACAAACGGTCGGGGGAGGGGATCGCGACCGCCTCGGTTAGGTCGGCAGTTGCCGTGTTGACGAGTGTCTTCTCCGCCTCGTCGCAATTCAGTCCGGCGCGGCCGATCTCCAGGCTACGGATGGCCTTCTGCAGTGCCTCCGGGAAGGTCCTCCCGATCGCCATTGCCTCGCCGACGCTCTGCATCGACGTTCCCAGCACCGGCGCAACCGATGGGAATTTGGCAAAGTCGAACCGGGGAATCTTCACGACCACGTAGTCGAGAACGGGCTCGAAGGATGCGGGGGTTGCGCCGGTGATGTCGTTGGTTATCTCGTCGAGTGTGTAGCCGACGGCGAGTCGGGCGGCAATCTTGGCTATGGGAAAGCCGGTCGCCTTCGATGCGAGAGCGGACGAACGGGACACCCGCGGGTTCATCTCGATGATGATGCGGCGTCCTGTGGCGGGATGCACGGCGAACTGGACATTCGAGCCACCGGTGTCGACTCCAATCTCCCGCAAGCAGGCGAGCGCCTCGTCGCGCATCTCCTGATATTCGACATCGGAGAGGGTCATCGCGGGAGCAACCGTGATCGAGTCTCCGGTGTGGACACCGATCGGATCGAGGTTCTCGATGGAGCAAACGATCACCGCGTTGTCGGCCTCGTCGCGCATCACCTCCAGCTCGTACTCCTTCCATCCGAGGATGGATTCTTCGATCAAGACTTCGCTGAGCGGCGAGGCGTCCAGCCCGGTGGCCACGACCTTCTCGAGTTGTTCGTCGTCGTAGGCGATACCGGTGCCACCCCCTCCGAGAATGAAGCTGGGGCGGATCATCACCGGGTAGCCGAGTTCGGTGACAGCCCTTTTTGCCTCGTCGAGGTTGGTCACGTATCGGGCCTCTGCGGTTTCGAGGCCGATGCCGTCCATCAACTCTTTGAAACGGCCTCGATCCTCGGCTGCCTCGATCGCCTCCGGCGTTGCGCCGATCATCTCGACGCCGTGTTTGCCGAGGACACCTTCCCGGACCAGCTCCATCGCCACGTTCAGGGCGGTCTGCCCACCGAGCGTTGGCAGAATGGCGTCTGGTTGCTCCCGCTCGATGATCGCCGCCACCGCCCCAGCCGTGATCGGTTCGATGTAGGTGGCGTCGGCGAACTCAGGGTCCGTCATGATCGTGGCAGGGTTCGAGTTGACGAGGATCACCCGGTACCCTTCTTCACGGAGCACCTTTACCGCCTGGGTGCCTGAATAGTCGAACTCGCATCCCTGACCGATGACGATGGGTCCGGACCCGATGATCAGGATTGACTCGATATCGTCGCGGCGTGGCATCACGATCCTCGCGTCGCCACCTGAGTGGCAAAATCCTCGAACAGGTGGCGGGCGTCGTTTGGTCCCGGGGCGGCCTCGGGGTGGTACTGCACCGATACCGCCGTCACTCGACGACAGGCAAGACCTTCAACCGTGTTGTCGTTCAAGTTGATGTGGGTCACATCGACAGTTCCGAAGTCGCTTTGAAACGTCCCGGAGCCGCTCCACACCGAACGGACCGCAAAGCCGTGGTTCTGCGCCGTGATCTGTACCTTGCCATCCGCAAGTCGTTTGACCGGGTGGTTGCCGCCGTGGTGCCCGAAGGGCAACTTGTAGGTCGTGGCTCCCAGCGCCAACCCCAGGACCTGGTGGCCGAGGCATATCCCAAAGACGGGCAGCCTGCCGAGCAAGGTCCGCAGCGTGGCAACGACCCCGTCGAGCGGCTCGGGATCGCCGGGGCCGTTGGAGAGGAGTAATCCGTCAGGCTCGTAGGCGAGTATCTCCTCAGGAGTAGTCGACGCCGGTACAACGTGTGTCGTGAGGCCTCGCCCGGCAAGTTCGTCGATGATGCGCTGCTTGATCCCGAGGTCCACGGCGACGACGGTTGCCCGCCGCCGACCGGTTGACTCCACGGTATAGGGCCGGCGGGTCGAGACCACAGAGGCCAGGTCGAGCCCCTCCATCGTGGGTACCGATCTCGCCGTCGCTTCCAGTTCGGCCCTTGTCCCGTCTGCGGCGATCACCCCCGGCATCGCGCCATAGGTGCGGATATGGCGGGTGAGGCGCCGCGTGTCGACGTCCGTAAGGGCCACGATTCCCTTGGCCTCGAGCCATTCCGGGAAGGAATGCTGGGCTCGCCAATTGGACGGGGCTGTGGTCATCGCCCGGGTCACGACGCCGGTGGCGAATACTCGACGGGACTGGTCGTCTGCAGCGTTCGTTCCGTAGTTGCCGATATGAGGGTTGGTGAACGTTACGATCTGCTGCGCATAGGACGGGTCCGTGGCTATCTCCTGATAGCCGGTCATAGAGGTGTTGAATACCACCTCTCCGGTTGCGATTCCGGCTGCACCTACGGCGATCCCGCGAAACAGCGCTCCATCAGTGAGTACGAGCGCGCCGGGTCTTCCCCTCGTCACAACATCTTCCTTTCCGGCCTCACGGGACCGGGCTTAAAGGTTGGTTGGCGGGCACTATAGCCAGGCGCCTCAGGAGAAGTAGAGAGCTGCCGGCGGCGATTGGGAAGCCGGGGAAGCACTGCCGCTGCTCGCCGGTCTAGTAGCCGCCGATGTCGACGTCGTACGCCTCGTAGATCAGATCTGCGCCGTCCTGTCGGTGGCGGGCGAAGTCGTTGAGGATCTCGAGGACATCTAGGCGGATGTCTGCCGCCGCCGCTTCGGGATCACCGACTCTATCCAAGAGGTCGGCTACGGAGTGGGCGAGTATTTCGTGATGTCGGCGGGTGGTTTCGACGGCGCGTTGCAGGCGGGGCGCCGTCTCCACTATCTGCTCGAGCAGTCCTTGCGGTGCTTCCACCTCCGCGACGTGACGGCTCAACGCGGACTGAAGCTGCTCGACGCCGGATGCGAGATCAGCACCCCACGACTCACGGGCGGCAGGCGAGGCTGCTGCTCTCTCGACGTCATACAGTGCTTGTTCGAGTTCGCTCCTTCGACGCGCTGCGCCGGTCAGTGAATCGCTACCCAGCATCCTCCGCCTCCATCTCCTAGGCCCATTGTGAGGCTTGCCGGGTCGATGGTCCAGGGGAAATTCATCCAGGTGGGTGGCTGAGAACGAAGGGCGAAGCCACCGTCGAGCGTGGTGCCGGCGGTATCGATGAATTGCCGGGAACATCCGGAGTAGGTCGCGTCCAGCACAGCGCACCGCGGGCGCCGTCCCAGCAGGGACTTATAGAATCCTCTGGAGCAAGGAGCTTCGTGTGCGCAC
Organism: Acidimicrobiia bacterium; assembly: GCA_029287195.1. Lineage (GTDB taxonomy): Bacteria > Actinomycetota > Acidimicrobiia > Spongiisociales > UBA5794 > JAAETI01. The sequence goes on from JARFRN010000078.1 coordinate 14,699, forward strand.
TCGTCCATACAACCCGGAGACTGACTACGACGCCGTCGCCCGCATTTGGCAGGAGATCGGCTGGGTGGAGCGCGGCAACGATGACCAACAGGAGGGGCTGAGGTGCTTCATCACCGACTACCAAGGGCTCGTTGCTGAGATCAACGGTTCGGCGGAGTGTTACGTGGCAACCGGGCCGGGCACGATGCGCTACCTCGAAAACGAACTTGCACTTTCTGCTGTCGCCGCGGTCGCAACCAGCCATGTGGCGCGCCGCCAGGGTCTCGCCCGGCGTTTGACGGCTGCTGCAGTTGCGCATGCCGCCGTTGATGGGGCGCTGGTGAGCGGTCTCGGCGTCTTCGATCAAGGGTTCTACAACAAGCTGGGGTACGGCACCGGCGTCTACGAGAATTGGTACGCGCTCGACCCCGCCCACCTACGTGTTCCCGTGAACGCCCGTCCCCCACGGCGCGTGACCAAGGATGATTGGGAAGCCATGCACCGGGCGCGCCACCGCAGGCTCCGCGGGCACGGATCGTGCACAATCGAGGCTCCGGCGGCAACCCGATCCGAGGCGATGTGGGCGAGCAACGGCTTCGGCCTCGGCTACAACGACGGTCCGAATGGCGAACTGACGCATTACGTGTGGTTCAGTAGCAAGGATCTCGAGAACGGTCCGCTCAACGCGTGGTGGATGGCGTATGAGAATCTGGATCAGTTCATGGAGTTGATGGCCGTCATCGCCAGCTTGGGTGATCAGATTCACCTGGTGCGGATGAGGGAACCGGCGCAGATCCAGCTGCAGGATCTGATCGACCAGCCGTTCCGGCGCAACCGGATCTCGGAGAAGTCGAATTACGAGTCGCGTAACCGCTCTGCCGCCTACATGCAGTTCCGGATCTGCGACCTTCCGGCGTGTCTGGCTGCCACCAAGCTCGAAGGCGATGCAGTGCGGTTCAACTTGCGCTTGAGCGACCCCATCGAGGGTTTGCTCGATGACTCGTCTCCCTGGCGCGGTGTTGCCGGCGACTATGTCGTCGAGCTGGGCCCGGAGTCCGGTGCAGAGCCGGGGCTGGCCGACACTTTGCCGATTCTCGAGGCGAGCATCGGGGCATTCACCCGCTTGTGGCTCGGCGTTCGTCCGCCACCAGGATTGGCGGCTACTGATGACTTGGCTGGTCCCGAGGAGCTGCTTGCCGATCTCAGCAGGATTCTTCGCCTTCCTCCTCCGAAGTCGGACTGGGATTTCTAGAGCCTCTCTCGCTGGTCGGCGCCGCCCGGCTCGCACATCGCTTGGTGGAATCTCAGTGCATCTAGTTGGAAGCTGCTCGCAGCAGCCCGTCTTCTAGAATCCCATCGGTGAGTACTGGTTACGCAACGGCCCCCGGCTCGTCGGCCAATCTTGGTCCCGGCTTCGACTGTGTCGGGCTCGCAGTCGAACTGCGCTGTCGGGTTTCAGCCCGGCCGGCCGACAGATGGACCGTTACCGAGTTGGGGCGCACCTTCGAGCCGGCACAAACCGACCTCGTTCGCTTGGTAGCCGATAAGGCGGTCGGCCGGCCGCTTCACCTCGAAATCGACAACGACGTTCCCCGATCCCGCGGGTTGGGGTCGAGCGCCGCGGTGATGGTCGCAACTGCGGCCGCAGCCATGCGAGCCGCCGGAGAGGAGCCTGAGTCTGTTGGCCTATACGAGCTGGTGACCGACATAGAAGGCCATGGCGACAACGCGGGCGCCGCCGTCTTTGGCGGACTGGTTGCTGTCGCCGGGGGAGAATTGCGGCATTTGGAGCTGTCGCCGGAGCTTCACTTCGTATTTGGTGTTCCCGATGACCGTCTCAGGACCAGCCATGCCAGGAGTGCGTTACCCGACCAAGTGCCTCGGGCGGCGGCCGTCCGCAACGCTGCCCGGCTGGCCTTTTTGGTCGAAGGCTTGCGCACCGGTGATCCAGGTGCGCTGGCGCAAGCCGGAGGAGACGAGCTCCACGAGGTCTATCGGAGTCCGCTGTCGCCGGTGACGGGTGAGCTCATGGCTGCTGCCGGGCAGGCCGGGGCCTTGCACACCTCGTGGAGCGGTGCCGGGCCGACCGCACTCGCCATTGCCTTCGACCCCGCCCCGGTTGCGGCTGCGATGGAAGAGGTTCTCGAACGGCGGGGGAGCGTAATGGTGCTCGACGTGGCCAGAACGGGTTGGACATAACTACCCCGTTCCGGCTTAGCTCGTTAACATCGGGCCGACTCCTACAGGGGAATGGCGCGTGCTTCCTGCTTTGGCTCTGGCAATTTCGTTGGTGGTATCCGGCGTTGCCATAGACGACTACGAGCCCACCCTGAACATACAGCCGGCAGACTTGGCCTACGGCGATGCCGGCGGTCTCGTTGCCGAGCTCAACCGACGACTCAACGCCGCCGGGTTCAATGCCGACGACGGGGATACATTCGGGAAGGAGACGCGCCACGCCGTCTACGCCCTCCAGAAACACCACGAGATGTCGGTAGACGGAGTCTTCACAGCCGTCATGTGGGACCTGCTGAGCGAGCCGGTCGAGCTTCCCCGCCAGAAGTATGCCGACCGTGTGGAGGTGAACCTGGGCAAGCAGGTGCTCTACGTGCTGGAAGACCACGAAGTCGTCTACGTAGCCCCCATCTCCTCCGGCAACGGCGAGTTGTACGAGACGTCGAGAGGAACCCGCGCCTATGCGGTAACCCCGGAAGGGGAGTATGCCTTCGAGCGCCACATCGACGGAGCTCGCCGGTCCTTCCTGGGCACCCTGTACAACCCGTTCTACTTCCGTGGCGGGTTTGCGGTTCACGGGTCCGGGAGTGTTCCCAACCATCCCGCCTCGCACGGTTGTATCAGGGTGACGATGTGGGATAGCGAGAGGCTCGAGGACTACTTCTTCTTGGGCCAGGCCGTCTACATCTACGGTGATCGAACACCGGTGCTCGACGTATATCGGCCGCCACTGCCGCCCGTCGAATTCGGCTAGGAGACCCGAGTCTTCCGTCGTGCGGCCTCGACCAGGGACGAGAACAACGCGAGCGATGCCGCATCGTTCTCCACGGCCAGATACTCGGGGTGCCATTGCACTGCGAGGATCGGCCAGGAGTGATCCTCCGGGTCCAGCACTTCGATCACACCGTCGCTCGTCCAACCTGCGGCGCGGAATCCCGGCGCCACCTTTCGCACGGCCTGATGATGGATCGAGTTGACGCAGACTTCAGCCTCGCCGATGGCGGAGGCAACGAGGCTGCCGGGCTCGATGGTGACGGTTTGGTGGCAGTTGACCACCTCGGGTCCGCGGATGGAGTGGTCGGTGCTGCCTATCTCAGACGGTATGTCTTCTATGAGGCTTCCGCCGAGTGCGACGTTTAGTACCTGAAGCCCGCGGCAGATGGCGAGTACCGGCAGCTTGCGACGCTGCGCTTCTCGCACCAGGGCAAACTCGAATTCGTCGCGCCGTGGGTCGATTGCGTACATGTCGTCATGCAACTTCCCGCCGTAAGAAGCCGGATCGATATCCCCGCCGCCGGAAAGGACCAGGCCGTCTATTCGATCGATGATGCGAGTAGCTTCGCTCGGTGCAACCGGCGGCAAGGTGATGGGCGTGCCCCCGTTGCGAATGACAGCGTCCGTATAGACCTTATTGACGACGTGAGCTTCGAGATCGCCGCCCGAGGTCTTGATGACCGGCTGGCGGGATGTGATTCCGATTATGGGGTTCATTACTCGCATGAGTCTAGAAGTCCCCAGAGTGCGGGATATCGGCCCGTGAGGCGGGTCGGCTTGCGATTTCTGTTGCGATTCGCGAACCTATAGTTCCTGCGGCCGTCGGGTGCGTCCCGCGGCCGTTGTTTTGTCACACAAATCTGAGGTTTGAATTGGGTTCACTGATCAAGAAACGCCGCAAGAAGATGTCGAAGCACAAATATCGCAAGCGGCAAAAGGCCAATAGGCACAAGAAGAAGTGATTCGAGCTCTATTCGGTCGAGCTCGAGGGTGATTACACCACCAGAGAACCCCAAAACCCACCCGCCGCGCATACTTCGGCCGATCAGTGTCGGGGTATGCGGCGAAGGAGATCACAGTGGCAGGCAGATTGATGCGCCTTCTCTTTCGTCCCGGTTGGCGGCTGCGCTGTATCGATCCGCCCCTCGGATGGGTGCGAGTCAGCGATGACGTGCTCCCGGTTGCGGGAATCCGCCTTCAAGTCACCACCTTCCTCACCTCACAGTGGGCGGGGGCGGTAACCGTCAAGGAGCTTCAGCTGCGGGTGATGGCGGGGGAGCGAGAGTATGTCGTCCCGTGGATCGCCACTGCCGATCCCGACGGTGTTCCCCTCGGCGACACGCCCGAGTACTCGGTCGGCAGCGCGGCACCACACCACGCCTTTGTCGACTTCGCCAGCGACGCTCCCGACCTGGTAGTTCTGCTCGAGTCCGCAACCGAAGCGGTGCCGGTTCAGCTGGAAGGAATCTTCAACGCCGGCATCGAGTTCCGCCCTATCGCCGGCCTCGACCTCACGATCGAACAGCCGCTGCTGCGGGGCAGCGAGTGGCGTCGGGTGAGAACGGGTCGCGAGCTAACGGAGTAGTGGCAAGCAGAGAACCCCCCGGCGTGGGGGGTTCTCGTTGTGGCGAGCCGGCGGGTGCTACCCGCCCTCGCCTTTCCGATAGGGCTGCCCATCTGCCGCCGGCATTCGCAATCGCTGGGTGGCAAACACCATCACCACCAGGACGGCAATGTTGGGGGCAATCCTTGGCAGCTGGTTCGGTACCGAATCGGTACTCAGATACCAAATGAGGATGATGGCTGCCGTCACCCCCAGCCAGGCGGCAGCCTGGCTGCGCCGCCGGAGAAGTGCCCGACCGATCAGCAATGCAAGCCCGATGACTACGGCCAGCAGCAGTGCGTGGGCGGCATTCGGGTCGCGCAGCCGCAATGTTTCGGTAAAACCGAACAGCAATGCGCCGAGAGCGGTTCCTACAGGCCGCCAGTTGCCGAAGATCATCGTGGC
>JARFRN010000132.1 GCA_029287195.1 Acidimicrobiia bacterium
TTGAAGTCTCGTGGGCTCGGAGATGTGTATAAGAGACAGCAACAGTGTTGGTGCCGGGTTGTCCGACGTGGCAGACGCCGTTGAATCTCTGTACGGCCGCATCCGACTCGAGTCCGAACCCGGAGCCGGAACCACCGTGACCCTGGTGGTTCCGACGGTGAGGGATCTGCAGCGGGTGCTCGTGGTCGACTCAGGCGGCATGAAGTGGGGTATTCCCGAGGCGGTCATCGACGCCGTCGTTCCGATCGGTGAGGCGCGGATCCGGGCTGTTGGCGATCGACAGTTGCTGGACTTCGAAGGAAACGAGATTCCCCTGGTCCCGATCGCGGGCGTGGTTGGGGCAACCGACTCTCGACCTGCGATCGAGGTAGTTGCCCTCGCTCACCGCGCCGGGAGTGCGGCGGTGACCGTAAACGAGGTCTTGGGTGTTCGGGAAGTGGCTGCAAAGGAACTCGGTCCGGTTGTGTCGGGACCGCCGCACATAACCGGGGCAGCACTCATGGGTGGTGGCGAGGTGGTGCTGGTGCTCGACGCCGGGGCCGTAGTGCAGATGTGCCAGTCGGTGCCGCAACCGGTTGTTCGCCGAGCCCGGGTGCTGGTCGTCGACGATTCCCAGGGTGCCAGGGCGGTGATTGCCGGGTCTCTAGCGTCGAGCGGGTTCACACCGAGCGTCGCCAAGAGCGCCTTCGAAGCACTCGAGATCCTCGAAGAGGAGCACATCGACGCGCTGGTCGTCGACTTCTCGATGCCTGCCCAGGACGGAGTAGAGCTTGTGAGCAAGGTGCGTTCCGCCGGCATCCAACTGCCGATTGTGATGCTGTCCGGTGTGGCCAAGGCCGAGGATCGGGAGCGGGCCCTCGAAGCGGGTGTCGACGCTTTTTTCGAGAAGGCCGATTTCCGCGAAGGTGCGCTGGCAGCCCAATTGCGTTCGTTGTTGGACTAGGTACTCGACACGTCCCGTTTTTGTGTTGCTGATTCCGGTGCGCCGGCACCAGTTGTGCAGGAAGCGGGAAGGACCCGGAATTTCGGGCGGTCTTACATCTGTGTAGTTCGAGGCACCACAACTTCGTATAATCGGCTGCCATGCCGGATTCCCCCCTGCTTGAGAGTTTGAACCCTGCCCAGCGGCAGGCGGTTGCCGCGATCAACGGTCCGCTGCTGGTCGTTGCCGGCGCCGGATCGGGGAAGACCCGCGTCCTCACCCGCCGAGTCGCCCATTTGATCCGCGATCACGACGTGTCCCCGTTTGCCATTCTCGCCATTACCTTCACCAACAAGGCGGCCGGCGAGATGAAAGAGCGAGTGGAGGAGCTGGTTGGAGGGGTTGCCCGCGACATGTGGGTTTCGACGTTCCACAGCGCCTGTTCGCGGATTCTGCGACGTGAAGCACATCATCTCGGCTACCGCTCCGCTTTCTCGATCTACGACTCGGCCGATTCGCTGCGCTTGGTCACGGTGAGCGTCAAGGATCTCGACCTCGATCCGAAACGATTCCCGCCGCGCAGCATCCGCGCCACCATCTCCAACGCCAAGAACGAGCTCATCGATTACGAGACGTTTGCTGCGTCAGACTCGGGCTTCTATCACGAGAAGATCGCCGACGTTTATCGGCTGTATCAACAACGCCTGGTCGAGGCATCGGCCATGGACTTCGATGACCTTCTGATGCTGACTGTGGAACTCTTCAGGGCGTACCCAGAGGTGCTGCAGCGTTACCAAGATAGGTTCGAGTACGTGCTGGTGGATGAGTATCAGGACACCAACCATGCCCAATATGTGTTGGTTCGTCTTCTCACCGAGAAGCACCGGAATCTGTGTGTAGTCGGCGACGGGGACCAAAGCATCTACCGCTTCCGCGGCGCCGACATCAGAAACATCAACGAGTTCGAAAAGGACTTCCCGGACGCCCAGATCGTGATGCTGGAGCAGAACTACCGGTCCACGGAGACGATACTGCAGGCAGCCAACGCGGTCATCTCCAACAATCCGAACCGCAAGCCAAAGCGACTGTGGACCGAGTTTGGGCACGGCGAGAAGATCACCACCTACGAGGCCGAAGACGAGCACGACGAGGCTGCATTCGTGGCAGAGGCGGTTGGAGAGCTCCGCGCCGCCGGCCAGGACGCCCGTGACATCGCCGTCTTCTACCGGACCAACGCGCAGAGCCGCGTCCTCGAAGAGACTCTCGTCAACTTCGGTCAGCCTTACCAGGTCGTCGGTGGCCTCAAGTACTACGACCGGCGCGAAGTCAAGGATGTTCTCGCCTATCTCAGGACAGTCACCAATCCGGATGACACGGTGGCGGTGAAGCGGATCGTCAACGTGCCCAAGCGCGCCATCGGCAACACCAGCGTCGCCCACGTGGACCGGCACGCCGAGGATGATGGTGTCGCTTTCTTCGAAGCGTTACGCCGCGCCTCTGACAATCCGCGGCTGTCGAGCAGGGCGCAGCGTGCCATGCTCGAGTTCGTCGGCCTAATCGACCATCTGACCTTTCTCGCCGAGCAGGGACCGCGTGCAGGGCTAGAGGCAATCCTCAGCGAGACGGGTTATCTCGACATGGTCCGTGCGGAGCGCTCAATCGAGGCCATGGGCCGCGAGGAGAATCTCCAGGAGCTCGTCTCCGCAGCCGCCGACTTCGAGGAGAACGGACCTGTGGCATACGGCCGAGAGGAGTGGGCCGAGCTCGACGGTCTGCGGAAGACTGAACTGTTTCTGGAGGCGATCAGTTTGGTAACCGATACGGACAGCTACGAGGACTCCGAGGTGGTCACGCTGATGACTTTGCACAATGCCAAGGGTCTCGAATTCCCGGTCGTGTTCATTGTCGGGATGGAAGACGGTGTCTTTCCGCACATACGATCCCTCGGCGATCCGGACGAACTCGAAGAGGAGCGCCGGCTCTGCTACGTGGGGATAACCCGGGCGATGCAGCGCCTCTTCATGACCAGGGCCTGGAGTCGCAACATGTTTGGCACCAACAATTACAACCCTCCCAGTCGGTTTCTGCGAGAGCTGCCGGAAAACCTGGTTTCGACGGCCGCCAAGCGGAAGCGCCAGAGCAAGCTCGAGTTGCGAGGCGCTCGCCCGACCGTAACTGCAGCCGAGCTGAACGTGGGGGATCGGGTGCGGCATACCAAATGGGGAGAGGGGACGATCCGGCGCGTGGCCGGTGTCGAGGCGGTTGTCAGCTTTGATGGTCTCGGCGTCAAGCACCTGCACCTGGAGCTGGCACCACTCGAGAAGGTCTGACCGGTACCGGGACGACTATTGTCTGCACCGATATGCCGGTCCGGATTCTCATTGCCAAACCTGGCCTCGACGGACACGATCGAGGAGCCAAGGTCGTGTCGCGTGCCCTGCGGGACGCGGGATGTGAGGTCATCTACTCGGGTCTCCATCAGACCCCCGAGCAGATCGTGGAAACAGCGATACAGGAAGATGTGGACGGCATTGGGCTCTCGGTTCTCTCCGGAGCGCACATGACGCTGTTTCCGCGGGTAGTCGAATTGCTGCGGGAGCGTGACGCCGATGACATTGCGGTCTTCGGGGGAGGGATCATCCCGGATGAAGACCTACCCAAGCTGCGAGACGCCGGCCTGGAAATGATCTTCACTCCCGGGACACCTTTGTCCAACATCACGGAGTGGGTGGATCAGCGTTTTTCGCGGACTGATTGAACATGCGCGGTCGGGGAGGGGCGATCCGACGTAGCGCGACTACGACTGAAGGGAAGAAGACTTGAAGATCCATGAGTTTCAGGCGAAGGAACTGATGGCTGGGCGCGGGATTCCGGTCCCGCGGGGGGAGATGGTCACGACGGTTGCCGATGCGATGGCTGCGGTCGGCCCGCTGGTGGAGGCCACCGGCAACCCAGTGGTCGTTGTGAAGTCCCAGATCCACGCCGGGGGACGCGGTAAGGGGCGTTTTGCCGAGTACCCAGATTTAGGTGGTGTCAATGTCGTTCTGGACGGTCTCGAAGGAGGTCTCGAGGCCACCAAGCGGAAGGTCGGAGAGCTGGCGGGCCGCATGCTCGGCTCGACTCTGGTAACTGTTCAGACCGGACCTGAGGGCAAGAAGGTCAACCGGCTCTACATAGAGCAGGGCATCGACATTCAACGTGAACTGTATCTTTCGATAGTCCTGGATCGGTCCAGCAGCAAGAACATCGTCATGGCCTCGACCGAGGGTGGAACCGAGATCGAGGTCGTGGCTGAGGAAGCTCCGGAGAAGATCCTGAAGGCCGAGATTGATCCCGGTCTCGGCCTGCTCGACTTCCAGGCTCGTGAGCTGGTGTTCGGGCTGGGCCTGGAAGGGGCCGCGGTCAAGAACGGCGTTCGTTTCATCAAGGCCCTGAGCGAAGCAGCGGTCGAACTCGATACGGATCTCATCGAGATCAATCCCCTCGTGGTCGCCGGGGATGGCTCGGTGCTTGCACTCGACGGCAAGATGAGCTTTGAAGCCAACGCGCTGTACCGGCACCCCGAAGTACAAGACATGCGGGATCTCAGCGAGGAGAACGCGGCGGAGATCGAAGCCTCCGGATACGGCATCAGCTTCATCCAGCTGGACGGCACGATTGGGTGCATGGTCAATGGCGCCGGACTGGCCATGGCGACCATGGACATCATCAAGTACGTGGGCGGGGAGCCGGCCAACTTCCTCGATGTAGGAGGTGGAGCCGATAAGGATCAGGTCGCGGCCGCCTTCAAGATCATCACACGGGATCCAAATGTCAAAGGCATCTTCGTCAATATCTTCGGCGGCATCATGAAATGCGACACCATCGCGCAGGGCATAGTGGAAGCAGTTTCTCAGGTTGGCCTCGCAATGCCTCTAGTGGTCCGGCTCGAGGGAACGAACGTCGAGTTGGGCAAGCAAATCCTCGACGAATCCGGCCTGAACATCCTGAGTGCAGCCGATATGAAGGACGGCGCACAGAAGATTCTGGAGGCGACGCAGCTATGAGCGTTCTCGTCAACAAGGACACCAAGGTCATTGTCCAGGGCATGGGCAAGACCGGCAGGTTCCACACCGATAAGGCCATTGCCTACGGCACACAGATGGTGGCCGCAGTACATCCGTCGCGGGCCGGCGAGACCGAGATATTCGAAGGCGATACCGATCACTCCGGGGTGCCGGGCAGAGCCGATCGGTACGACGTGGAGTTGCCGATCTTCCGAACCGTCAAGGAGGCGGTTGTAGCAACCGGTGCCACCGTGAGCGTGGTCTACGTGC
>JARFRN010000140.1 GCA_029287195.1 Acidimicrobiia bacterium
GAGCTCCACATGATCGGCGCCACAACCCTCGACGAGTACCGCAAGCACATCGAGAAGGACGCGGCACTGGAGCGACGGTTTGCTCCGGTAGTTGTCGATCCACCCAGCGCCGAGGACACCATCGGTATCCTGCGCGGCCTCAAGGAGCGATACGAGGTTCATCACGGGGTGCGCATCACGGATTCGGCAATCGTCGCCGCCGCGGTGCTCTCAGACCGCTACATAACAGCCCGACACTTGCCCGACAAGGCCATCGACCTGATTGACGAGTCGGCCTCACGTCTCCGGATCGAGATCGACTCGATGCCGGAGGAAATCGACGAGCTGGAACGACGGAGACGTCAGCTCGAGATCGAGCGCAATGCGCTGACGAAAGAGGAAGACGAGGCCTCTGCAGTCCGCCTTGCCGGAATCGAGGAGGAACTTGCAGGGTTGGGTGAAGAGCTCGACCGGCTGACGGCTCATTGGCAGCTGGAAAAGAACGCCATCGAAACCATCCAGAGGACGAAGCAAGACATGGAGGAAGCCCGCGCCCTGACGGAACGCACCGAGCGCGCCGGCGACCTGCAGGCAGCGGCCGAGCTCCGCTACGGCAGGCTTCCGGAGTTGCAGCGTGAGCTGGAGTCGCAGCAGGACGAGCTGACCAAGCTGCAGTCCAACCTCAGGATGTTGAAGGAAGAGGTCGACGAGGAGGACGTCGCCGAGGTTGTGAGCCGCTGGACCGGCATCCCGGTCAGCCGCCTCATGGAGGGCGAGGTCGAAAAGCTGATCCGGCTCGAGGAACACCTCCACGAGAGAGTCGTGGGCCAGGACGAGGCCGTGTCGGTGGTCTCCAACGCCATTCGACGTGGTCGGGCCGGATTGTCCGACCCGCACCGACCGATCGGGTCGTTCATATTTCTGGGGCCCACCGGCGTCGGCAAGACCGAATTGGCCAGGGCGCTCGCCGATTTCCTGTTCGACGACGAGCGGGCGATGGTCCGCATAGATATGTCGGAGTACATGGAGAAGCACTCGGTGAGTCGACTCATAGGTGCACCTCCGGGCTACGTCGGTTACGACGAAGGTGGTCAGCTCACCGAAGCAGTGCGGCGTCGGCCCTATGCGGTGATCCTGCTCGATGAGGTGGAGAAGGCTCACCCCGACGTCTTCAACACCCTGCTGCAGCTGATGGATGATGGTCGTCTCACCGACGGGCAGGGACGCACGGTCGACTTCACCAATACCGTGTTGATCATGACGTCCAATCTCGGCTCCGAGTTCATCAACCCCGAGCTTCCAGACGAAACGGTCGAGGAGCGGGTGATGAGTGTGGTGCGCGGCCACTTCCGGCCCGAATTCCTCAACCGGGTCGACGACATCGTCGTATTCACCCGGCTGTCAAAGGACGATCTGCGCCAGATTGTCGACATCCAGTTTGCGACGCTGGGACAGCGCTTGGCGGCGCGGCGGATCAAACTGCGGCTCAGCGAGGAAGCCGCCACTTGGCTATCGGAGCACGGCTACGACCCCAACTTCGGAGCTCGCCCGTTGAAGCGCCTGATGCAGAAGGAGATCGCCGACAAGCTGGCGCTACAACTGCTGGAGGGCTACTTCGCGGATGGCGACACCGTGCAAGTGGGTGTAGAAGGGGACACGCTGGCCTTCACGGCCGCGTAGCCCAGCGCACTTCCTCTGCAATTGACGGCTGATATCGGCGACCGCCACCTACGCAAGAAGCGCGGCAGACGGGTAGCCTGCGGCCATGCCCGATGCATCATCGCTGACCGTCTTTGTGCTGGCTGCGCTGGCGCTGCTGCTGGTGCCCGGTCCGGCAGTGTTGTACATCGTCGCCCGCAGCATCGACCAGGGCCGCACCGCGGGATTGGTTTCGGTCGTCGGGGTTGGACTGGGCTCGATGGTGCACGTTGCTGCGGCGGCACTCGGGCTGTCCGCCCTTCTGGTGCAGTCGGCGGTTGCCTTCCGCACGGTCAAGTATCTCGGAGCGGCCTACCTCGTCTACCTCGGCATCCTTCGGCTGATCGGTAGGGGCGATGACATCGTCCGCGCAGCTGGGTCGAGCCGGAGCCTGCGTCGCATCTTCTTTCAGGGAATCTGGGTCAACGTCCTGAATCCCAAAACCGCGCTCTTCTTTTTTGCGTTTCTTCCCCAGTTCGTCGACGTCGCCGCGGGATCGGTCGGGCTGCAGATCTTGTTCCTGGGCACGCTGCTGGTGGCGATGGGCATCGTCACCGACGGCGCCTATGCAGTCGCCGCGGGGACGCTTGGTGGCTGGCTGAAGAGCCGACCCCGCGTGGTAACCGCCCAACGCTGGTTCGCCGGTGGGGTGTTCATCTCTCTCGGGCTGGCGACCGCCATGAGCGGCGGCAAGGACTAGCGACCGGAACGATTCGACAACGGCCCGAGACCTCCGCAGCGACATACACAGCCTCGGTGTAGCCGGTGCGCCGGCGATGATGAACAGCACGGCGATCAATACCGGCATTGAGGAGAACGGATCCGGCGCTCCCGACAATGCGGCCACGACACTCCCTCGGTCGCTCCTCACATTCCCCGGCCGGAAACGCACCTCAGCGGTTCCGAATCCACTTGCATTACCCGGCATTCCATAGTAGTATGCGATACAAGGTACCCTGGAAGGCAGGGTAATAGGCACAGCAAGATAGTCATCGGACTCGGAGGAAGCGCGTGGGGCACAGCTCCCAGCTGCTCAAAGGTGTTCTCGATATGTGCCTGCTCGCATTGATAGACCAGGAACCGAGCTACGGCTATGAGATGGTCGACAAGTTGCAGCATAACGGTCTCGAGCTGGTCAGCGAGGGCAGCATCTATCCCCTGCTCAGCAGGTTGCAGAAGCAGGGGTATATCGAGGGCTACTTCGTTGAGTCGACCGGCGGTCCCCCTCGCAAGTACTACCGCATCGCCGAGAAAGGCAGAGAACAACTAGCCGATTGGCAGACCGAGTGGAGAAAATTGTCGGTCGGCGTGGAAGAGGTGTTGAATGGAGACTCAAGTGAGTGAGCGCCTGAGCATCGAACAAATCATCGCGGACTGCGAGCGGTATTGGATCGACACCAGAGTGCCGCGGTCGCGGGTTCGTGAGATGGCGACAGAACTCCAATCCCACCTCCTCGAAGCCGCCGCCGAGGGCAAAAAGCCTGAGGCAGTCGTCGGCGACAATCTGGCCGAATTCGCCGAGGCCTGGGCCAGCGAGTACCGCGGCCCCGCCTCATTGGATGCCTGGTACAACACCGGCGACCCCGCTACAACGCGCCGGGAAATCCGCTCCGCCTATGGATGGTTGGTGGTCGCCCTCGCCGTAGTCGCACTTCTCGCAATCTTTGGACCAAAGGAGGAAACCGTGGACGATGTTGAGGTTTGGCGCTGGATATGGGTCATCGGGGCAGCCGCGCTGGGCGTTGGCGAGATGATCACGGCCGGCTTCTTCCTGTTGCCGTTCGCCATTGGGGCAGTTGCGGCTGCCATCCTGGCGTTCGCCAACGTTGCAGTCCCGGTGCAGGTCGGTGCCTTCATCGGCACATCCATCCTCTCGCTGTGGGGCATCAAGCGGTTTGCGTGGCGCTCCGAAGAGCCGGTCCATTCGATCGGCGCGAAGCGCTATGTGGATGCCAAAGCGACGGTCGTCGAGCCCATCGACCGGATAGCAGGCACCGGCCGGGTGCGACTCGATATGCAGCAGTGGCGAGCAACCACCCAACTCGATGAGGTCATCGAGCCTGGTACGGAGGTGCGCGTCATCGATGTAACCGGGGCCAGATTGGTCGTTGAGCCGACGGAGTAGCCGCCGATACACCAAGAGCCACATCAGTTTTGAGATAGTTGAGACAGAAAGGACAAGTGAGCCATGGAACTCGCTGCAGTAGGAATCATTGCCTTCTTTGCGCTTGTCGTGGTCTACGTCGCTCTAGCGGTGAAGATCGTGAAGCAGCACGAGCAGGGCCTGGTGGAGCGGTTTGGGCGGTACCGGGACACCCGGGACCCAGGGCTGCAATTCATCGTGCCGTTCATCGACAGACTCCGCCGGGTCGACATGCGGGAGATCGTCGTTGACGTCCCCCCGCAAGAGGTCATTACCAAGGACAACGTCGTCGTCACCGTAGATGCGGTGGTCTACTACCAGGCCACAGACCCGCAGAAGCTGGTCTACAACGTGCAGAACTTCGTTCTTGCGGCCACCAAACTGGCACAGACCAACCTGCGTAACGTGGTCGGCGACCTCGATCTCGACGACGCCCTCACCTCCCGGGAGCGGATCAACGCTCAGCTGCGCGAGATCCTCGACGAAGCGACGGATGTCTGGGGCACCAAGGTGGTACGTGTCGAAATACAGCGGATCGATCCGCCGGCCGACGTTACCCAAGCCATGCACCGGCAGATGAAGGCCGAGCGTGACCGCCGTGCCATCGTCACCGAGGCCGAGGGTGACAAGCGCTCGAAGATCCTCCAGGCCGAGGGTGTCAAGCAAGCCCGCATTCTCGAAGCCGAGGGCCAGGCCGAGGCCATCAAGCAGGTCGCCGAAGCTGAGAAGTTCCAGAAACTCACGGTTGCCGAAGGTGAGGGCCAGGCCATCGAGCGAGTCTTCGGCGCCATCCATACGGGTGACCCGACCGACGATCTCATTGCCATTCGCTACCTGGACGCACTCCAGGGCATCGCCAACGGCAATGCAACGAAGATCTTCCTCCCGATGGAGATGAGCGGAATCCTCGGATCCGTCGGTGCCATCGGCGAACTCTTCAGGGGTGATGATGAGGGCAACGGTGTCCGGCGTTCTGCCGATCGTCAACCCGGCCCGGGCCAGATGTAATCAACAGGCAATCCATTCGACAGCGAGAAGGGGGCGGCACAGCCGCCCTCTTCTCATGTCCGCTCAGGAATCGACCGGCTCCGGTGCGTTGGTCTTCTCCCGTAGCGAGCCCCGCGCCTGCACCAGGTAGAGCAGCAGGGCTCCGCCCAGGATCGCCGCAAGCGATACAAGAGCGTTGCGCGAAAGGCCGAGAACACGGAAGGTGGTGTCGGTGCGAATCAGCTCCGTCAGGAAGCGGATGACTCCGTAGACGATCATGTAGATCGGAAAGCTCGCCCCTTTTCGAAGCTCGAAGCGACGCTCGCAGTACAGAATGACCGGCACGGTGACAAACACGTTCCACATCGCCTCGTAGAGGAATGTGGGGTGGAAGGTCTCGAATTCCATGTACTCCGCGGGCCGATTCACCGGGTCGATCTCGACCGCCCACGGCAGTGAGCTGGGCGTCCCAAAGAGCTCCTGATTGAAGTAGTTACCGAAGCGACCGATCGCCTGCGCCAGCGGCAACCCAACGGCAACCGCATCGGCGAACATCGGGAAGTCGCCGTTGAGCTTGCGCATCATGTAGACGGCAGTCAAGGCACCGGCGGTCAACCCGCCGTAGAGTGCAAGGCCGCCCTCCCAGATGAACAAGACCGCATACCAACGCCCCTGGTAGCGCGCCGTATGAGTCGATACGTAAGCAAGCCTGGCGCCGACAAAGCCGATCAACACTGTCCACAAGATCACGCGATCGAGAATGGTGGGATCTCCACCAAACTTCTCGTACCTCTTCTGCGTGACGATGGCAGCAACGAGGACACCGATCCCGATCATGATTCCGTAGAAGTGGATGGTCAGGGGACCGATCTCAAATGTGTTTTGCGGCGGGGAGGGGATCGACGCCAGGGTCAACATTGCCGGATACTCCATTTCCGCCTGCTGGATCGCAGAGGCAACAGTGCCACAGCCTACAGACCGCGCTCGGTAACCTGCCGCTGTGAACAGGGCCACTACTACGGCAAAACGCAAACGCCAGACTCGCAGCGCCTATTCCGTGATCGTCCTCGTGGGGATCATCTACGCCGCGCTTGCGCTGCTGCGGTTGATTCGATTCGACCTCTCCGCATTCGACGCCGGCATCTTCGACAACGTCCTGTGGCGCCTCGGCAACGGCTACAACGATGTCACGGCGATCACTGGATCGCACCACTTCTCGGATCACATGTCGCTGCTCATCCTCCTTGCCGTGCCGCTGTATGCGGTAGTGCCCGGTTTGGGACTGCCGGTGCTGATCATTGCCCAGGCGGCTTCAGTTGCGTTGGTCGGGGTTGCGGTCTGGCTATTGGCGGATCACCTCGGACTGGACGAGGAGCGGCGGCGCGCTGCCCTGATGGTGACGTTGATCGGCGCCGGGGCGTACAACGCGGCATTGATCGACATCCATGAGGTGGGATTGGCTCTGGGACCACTGGCGCTTACCGCGGTGCTGGCAATTCGTGAGCAGTCGATCAGGAGCTATTGGATCTGGCCGGTGCTCGCCGCCGCAGCACGCATCGACATAGCAGTGAGCGTGCTGATCGTCGGTCTACTGGTCCGTGGTGAGCACCCGCGGCACGGCAGGATCGCCATCATGGTCGGTGCTATCACGGCAACGGCATTTGGGCTGTGGCTTGTTCTGAACCCTTGGGAAGGCACGAGTTTCTCCTTCCATTTTGCCCACCTTGGGATCGACTCCGTCGCCGAGCTACCGGGCGCCGCTCTTGCCGACCCGGCTGCGGCTCTCCGACCGTTGCTCGATCCCACGATGTGGGGCACGATTGTGATCTGGTTGGCGGGCTTCATGCTGCTCCCTCCACTGCGGGCGGCCCGCTGGCTCCTTCCCGCCCTTCCGACATTGATCATTCCGGTGCTCGGCAGCTGGCAGCAGGCAGACAAACCGCACCTGCACTATTGGCATGTCCTGCTGCCGATGCTGGCAATCGCCACCGCCGTTGGTCTTGCCCGCTCCCCGGAATTGAAGAACAGGGCTTTCTATCTAGCGGTTGCTGCCGTCGCCGTTACTTGGATTCTCATGCCCCTGTTCAAGCCGTCTTTCAGTAACGATATCGGCGATGAGCGGGCCACCGTCGCTTACCTGCAGGGCCGACCGGCCGCTTCGGTTGCGGCATTCCGCACCCTCGTTCCCCACATAACAACTCGCCCGGTCGTTATGCAGCTGCCCACTCCCTTCGCCTGCCCCACGATGCCAATCGCTGCCTTCGTTGGTCCAGACGCTCCACCGGAGCTCGTCGCTTTCCCAGGGGCAGTGCTCGACCGTCCTGTCTCCGCAGCCGACGAGGCCGTAGTGACGGCCCTCAACAACTGGTACGAGCCCGTTGCCGTGTTCGGCCGGATGCAGGTTTGGGAGCTCACCGCACAGGTACCCGCTGCGGCCTACTCGATCACCTGCGGAGCCAATCCTTCCGCGAACTCCTGAAACGCGTCCCAGGCGTGGGCAGCGTAGATAGACGCCGGGCCGCCGCCCATCTGGATGGCAACACCTATGGCCTCGGCCATCTCCTGGGCCGTAGCGCCCTTGCGCACTGCGCTGCGTACGTGC
>JARFRN010000143.1 GCA_029287195.1 Acidimicrobiia bacterium
GCCCCCGGCGATCTAGACGATATCCTCAAGGCGCGTTGATCGGCCACTTGGCATAGCACCGGGCAAACTCGGTATTCTCTGCGCCAGTGTGACCGTGAGACGAGGGGCCGGTCACCCGTCGGGAATAGGTTGTCATTGGGAAGGACGGGTATGGCTTCGATCGACACGATCGAGGGGATAAGCCACAGGCAAGCGACGAGCCTCCGCAAGGCGCGGATCCGCACCGTCGAAGCGCTCCTCAAGAAGGGCGCGACCCGCAAGGGGCGTCGCGAGATCGCCGCATCCACAAAGCAGAGCGAGAAGCTGATCCTCGAATGGGTGAACCGTGCGGACCTAATGCGGATTCGTGGCGTCGGTGAGGAGTACTCGGATCTGCTGGAAGCTGCTGGTGTCGACACCGTAAAGGAGTTGAGACGCCGTAACCCAGGCAATTTGCTGGGTTCGATGGTGGAGGTCAACGCAAAGCAACGCCTGGTGCGTCGGCTACCTACCGAGGCAATGGTAGAGCGCTGGGTGGAACACGCTCGCGAACTTGAGGTGGTCGTCAAGTACTAGGGGTGCGGTGAGGATTCGCGATCGCGAGTTGCTTGGAAACGAGCGAAACCCCCGGCACCGTTGGATGCCGGGGGTTTCTTCTTGGCCGGAGAAGTGAAGCAGGAAGGGAGGGAGAGCTTCGTCGGCGCTGAGCCGATCTCCTTCCCGGCCAGTCCTCTCGCTACTTGGAGGCGCCGGCCTTGGCGGCCGGTTTCTTGGCCTCAGGAGTCGCCTTGGCTGCCGAAGCGGCTTTTGCCGCCGGTTTCTTGGCCGCCGGTTTCTTGGCCTCGGGAGCAGCCTTTGCCGAAGTGGTCTTGGCCGTCGGCTTCTTGGTTGCCGGCTTCTGTGCCTCTTCCTCCGGAGCGAACGACTCGCGCCAATTGTTCAGCGTGTTCTCGAGCTGGTCACGAAGCTGCTCGACACGATCCTGGACCTTGTCGATGTGCATTCGATGCTCGATCTCCTCGACCACGTTCCGATCCCGGAGCTGTTTCGCTAGCTTCTCACCCTCGACCGCGTACCGGTCGTATTGCGTTTGAGCATCTTCGACCATCTTCGTGCCGAAGTCCTTGAGCTTGCGCCCAACAACGAACGGAGCCCCGACCGCGGCGTAGGCAGTTCGCTGCATCGTCTGCTTCGATGCCTGGAAGTCCATGACTACTCCTCTACTTCTAGTTCTTGGCTGATGAAGCTCTGGTAGACCTCAAGCAGCGCTGTCTTTTGTGTCTTTGTCAGCTGTTCATCGGCGGCGATTGCTTCTGGGACGTCGCGACGAACTCCAACCTCATCCAGCAAACCGGCCCTTTCGTACAGAGACTCTGCCGATATCGAGAGTGCTCGCGCCAGCGACTTGAGGATCTCTGCAGAGGGCTTCCGCAGCCCGCGTTCGATCTGGCTCAGATACGGATTCGAGATACCGGCAGCTTCTGCGAGCTTGCGTAGCGACATTGCGCTCCGTTCCCGCTGCTGGCGGATGTAGCTTCCGAGATCACCGATTTGCTTCATTGTTAGCACAATATCGCACTCTGCTAACAATTGCAAGCGCTAGCTGTCGGCTAACAATGACCGATGCGGCGATGCGCGTCGGCTCAGATTGCAGAGCCGCGCTGCCGCAACATCTCGTTGAGATTGTGTTGAATCAGTCGACGAATGTCCTCAGTCCGCTCCAACATCTCCAGAGGATCCGGGTCTGTCCCTGCATGGGATGGTGGGACTGGTTCCAGGAAGCGAATTCGCCAGCGGATCGGCAACGGAATCAAGTTGAGGTAGACCGCCATCTCCTCGACCCGTTGCGCCGGCCAAATCAGGCGAACGAGGCGAGCCAACAATTGCGAGGAGAACAAGGCGGGGTGGACCTCATCCGAGCCAACGATCGCAACCGGCACCACCGGAGCTGCGTGGCGTTCGGCCATCGTCACAAATCCGCCGCGGCCAAACCTCTGCACGTGATATGCCTCGGAGAAAGGTTTTTGGAAGGCGCGCACTCCCTCCGGGAAGACGCCCACCATGTGGCCCCGCGCGAGCAGATACGCGGCATCTGCTCGCGATGCATAGACACCACCAATCTTCCTGTAGAAGTGTGACAGGGTTGGCGACGCATTGAAGATCTCAGTGCCCATGACCCGAGCCCGTCGCGGCATCGACATCTCGTTCAGGATCGACAGAGTCAGCATGACCGCGTCGTAGGGAAGAGCAGCTCCGCCGTGGTTGGCAGCGAGTAGCGCCGGACCCTGCAGCGGCAGATGCTCGATCCCCTCGACCTCGATTCGGAAGTACTCGAAGTACATGTAGTTGGCGACGTGCCAGAACATCTCGGCGACGGCCGGATCGAGTCCGATCGGGTCGATGTCGTAGGAGGCCAGCCAGATGTGACGGAGCAGCTTCGGCCATGTGTCAAAGCCGAGCCGACCGGTCGCCGGAATCGCAAGATCGGCGATGTCGGTCCCGCCGTGGAGGGAGCAGCGTTCTTGGTCTCGTATGGCGGGCAGACCGCATGGGTGCCCCTCCACGCTGCGCCAGTTGCAGCTCCGGCCATGATCTACAAAGGAATCGAGCCGCGCTGCGAGGGCGGCCCGTCGCCTTGCCGCGTCGTATTCCTCCCCATCCGCGGCGGTCCTGGTGCGGCGCGCACCTATCCGCACTGGTAGATCTGTCGCAGCAGAAGCGGCCGAGATTGCCTCGATCAGGGCGGCCTTGGACATGCGCGAGCGCCCGGGAATCTCTAGTTGTCTTGCGATCTCGAGCAAGCGTTGTTTGGTCAGCCCGGCCAGATAGTCGCTCATGACTGTCCCGTTCTTGCGGGCAGCTGGCCGTAACCGGCGAGGATCGTCCGGCGCAGGTTCATGGCCGGCTCGAATTGGAGCTGGCTGGTCATTCGATCGGTGTCAACGATCAACCCGTAGTGCACCAGTCGCTTTATGTGGGTCGGCAGGTGGAGGTTGGCCCGGCCCATGCCTTTGACTGCGATGTCATAGGCCCTTCGCGGCAGCGGCTGGGCAACCCTGTTGCCGAGCCGCAAAACCCGTGACAGGTACTGCTGTCCCGGTGCCGCCACGTTGAACACGCCATGCACGGGTCGGGTTACCGCATGGCGCAACGCCTCAACCGCGTCACGCTCCGAGATCAGCTGCATTCGTGGGTCGTAGCCGATTCGGGTTGGAACCATCGGGAGACGCAGGTATCGGCTCAACGGATTGTTGATCTCGGCGCCGAATATGGGTGCAAAGCGCAACACTGTGAAGCGGACGTCGGTTCGCCTGGCCGCGGTGGCAGCTATGAAGTCCTCGACGGCCCGAAGGTCACGCCCATATCGACCCACCGTACCCTCGACACTGGTGTCCTCACCAACAACCGATGGATTGCGCGGCCCCATTCCGTATACGCAGATGTCCGATTTGACCACCACCAGCTCTATCGAGGAGGAACGGCGGATGGCACCAAAGAGAGCCTGCGCGCCGACCACGGCCTCGTCATGCGCCCGCCGTCCTCCCAGGATTGCCGATCTGTCGACAGCCTGCAGATGGATCACCGCCGTCGGCTTCATGTCGAGCACGAAGTGGGCGAAGTCCGGCCGATCGAGTTCGAAGTCAAACAGTTCTGAAGCAAACTCGACTCGCGGCTCCAACACGTCGACGGCAATCACCTCGGTGTCGGACTCGCGCTCCAAACTACGGATCAGGTGGCCGCCGGTCCAGGTAGCCGCACCGCTGACAAGGATTCGCCGCATATCCCCCCAATCTACCGTTCTCCAGGCGTCGCCCTCGCTTTGGACGCCTACCATGACCGCCTACTTCGGAGCGCTCAATGAAATCCACAAGAGGGGATGAGTCCTTGATCATCGTGATGGCGGGCAACGCCACCCCCGAGGATGTTGCACAGGTGATCGAGCGTCTCGAGTCGATCGGGGCCGAGGCGCACGTGTCGGAGGGCAAACACCGCACTGTGATTGGTGCCGTTGGCGATCGCAACGCGATTCAACAGTTGCCGTGGGAGGCTTTCTCCGGGGTGGAGCGTGCCGTCCCCGTGCTCAAACCGTTCAAGTTCGTCAGCCGTGATTTCCAGGTCGAAGACACCGTGGTCGATGTTGGCGGCGTGCTGGTTGGTGGAGGTAACTTCGCTCCGATTGCCGGTCCGTGCGCAGTCGAGTCGCGAGATCAGCTATTCGCGTCTGCAGAAGCGGTGGCCAAAGCGGGGGCCACCATCCTGCGGGGCGATGCCTTCAAGCCGCGGACCTCGCCTTACTCATTTCAAGGTCTTGCGGAGAAAGGATTGGAGCTTCTCGCCGAGGCCAGGGCCGAATTCGGGATGCCATTCGTTGCCGAAGCGGTCGACCCCCGCGACGTCGAGCTGGTGAGTTCGTATGCGGACCTGATTCGCGTCGGCACTCGAAACATGGCCAACTTCACGCTGTTGTCAGAGCTGGGCAAGCAGGACAAACCCGTGATGCTGAAGCGCGGACTCACCGCAACAATCGAGGAGTGGTTGAACGCGGCCGAATACATCTACAAGGAAGGTAACCACGACGTGATCATGTGCGAGCGCGGTATTCGGACCTTCGAAACTTCGACACGTAACACCCTGGACATCTCCGCAGTCCCGGTCGTCAAAGAGCTCTCGCACCTGCCGATCATCGTGGATCCGTCGCATTCGGGGGGCAGGCGGAGCCTGGTGCCGGCGCTCACTCGGACTGCCGTTGCCGCAGGGGCGGACGGGTTCATGGTCGACGTTCATCCGGCCCCGGAAACCGCTCTCGTCGATGGTCCGCAGGCGATTCTGCCCTCCGAGTTTGCGGATCTGATGATCCAGGTCCAAGCCATGCTCGCGGTAATGGAATCCTTCCGCTAGTGCCACGTCGGGCTGCGATATCCGGAACGGGCCTCATCGGAGCTTCCATCGGGCTTGGCCTGGCCCGCGAGGGCTGGATGATTCGAGGATGGGATCCCTCTTCGGTTGTGCTCGATGTCGCTCTCGAGCTCGAGGCGATCAATACCAAGGCAGGCTCATTCGACGAGCTCGGAGCGAGCGATGTCGATCTGATCGTCCTCGCCGGCCCGCCCGCGGCCGTGGTCGATCAGGTGACCAGACTCGAGACCAGTGCTCTGGTGATTGATGTCGCCGGGGTGAAGCAAGCCGTGATCGCAGCGGCTCGACCGCAACGCTTTGTCGGGACCCACCCTATGGCGGGACGCGAGGTGACGGGTCCGAGGGGTGCCTCACCGTCATTGTTCCGCGGTGCCGGCTGGGTCGTGGTCGAAGACGGTGCCGCCCGCCCTGATCTGGCCGCAGTCGAGGATATCCTGCGAATGCTTGGAGCAGAGCCGATTCGAATGACGGCAGCAGAGCACGATGCTGCGGTGGCGATGATCAGCCATCTGCCCCAGGTGTTGGCGGCCGCGCTCGCCAACGAGGCGGCAGATCGCACGAGGGCGCTGGACCTTGCCGCAGGCAGCTTCCGAGATCTGACGCGGGTAGCGGCATCGGATCCGGCCCTGTGGGTAGATCTCCTCGCCAAGAATGCAGTGGAGGTAAACGCAGCGATCGCCGATCTGCAGGGCAGGTTGGACAAAGTGGCGGGCGCACTCGCCGAAGGCAAGACCGAGACGATTCGCCATTTTCTAGACCGCGGCCGCTCGATACGGAGCAGCCTGGCTCCTCCGGTGATCGCCGTCCGGGTTGCTCTCGCCGACGAGCCGGGCGAACTGGCCAGAGTGGGGCGAGCCTTCGGCGCTTCGGCTGTGGACGTCAGGGACCTGCAGCTGCGTCATGCTCCCCACGGCGGAGGCGGTGTTCTCACTGTTTCCGTGCGGCCCGGGGAAGCAGAGACCCTCCGCACGGCTCTGGAGGATGAGGGTCTTCTCGTCGTCGACTAATGGCCTCGCCCGCGCCCAGGATTGAGTTTCGCTCTGCCAGGCTCAGCCGGGCATCAGCCAAGCCGAACGTGCACCGCCTCGTACCCATGGATGGTGAAGGCTTTCTGTCTCACCGGGTGGGCGATCAACTCCATCTCAGGACAGGAGTCGACGAGAGTCGTCAAGGCCACCTCCAGCTCGAGTCGTGCCAACGGCGCCCCCAAGCAGTGATGGGTTCCGCCACCAAAGCCGATGTGATGGGTGGCGTTGCGGTCGACCCGGAATTCATCCGGTGCGGCAAATGCAGACGGGTCGCGATTGGCCGAACCGAACAGCATCCCGATTTTCTCGCCGAAGCGGAACCACCGACCTGCGATCTCAACGTCATCGGCCAGAACCCATCTTTCGAACAACTGCAGCGGGGCGTCCCAGCGAATCATCTCCTCGACCGCGACCGCAGCAGACACCGAGCCGTCCAGCAGCCGGTTCCATTGATCCCTGTTCCGCAGCAGCGGCACGATCCCATTGCCCATGGTGTTGACGGTGGCTTCATGCCCGGCGTTGAGGAGCACTATCACGGTCGAGACGACTTCATCATCGGTGAGGCGCTCTCCATCGACTTCTGCGTGAACGAGATCGCCGATGAGCCCTCCGCCGGGTGCGGCGCGGTGGCGTTCGATGATGTCTCTGACAAATGCGTCGAAGGCGCCGGCGGCATCAGCCGCGGCCTGTGCCTGTTCGTCGCTTGTGTTGAGCTCATACATCTTCACCATCTGGTGCGACCATTCGAGCAGTTGGTGATGATCGCCGTCACCAATCCCCAGCAGCTCTGTGATAATGCCGATCGAGTACGGCTGGGCGAACTCGGATAGCAGCTCGATGCTGCCCTTCTCCCGTCCCGCGGTGACCAGCCGGTTTGCCAGTTCGGCAGCAGGCCGACGCATTGCCTCGACGGCGCGGACCGTGAAGGCCCTCGAGACGAGACGACGCAGACGAGTGTGATCGGGTGGCTCCAGCTCTAGAAGTGAGTGACGCTCCACCCGCCAGAAGGGAGCCCAGCGCGGATCGGGCGGCTCGGCTCCGATCTCTTCCGCTGCGACTATGTGGTCGTAAACGCGTCCCAAGCGTCGGTCGCGCAAGCAGGCACGCACGTCCTCGTAGCGCGTCACCAGCCAGAGGCCGGAGGCATCGTCGTAATGCAGCGGAGCGGATGCGCGCATCGCGTTGAGCGCCGGATATGGATCTTGGAGAAACGTGGCGTCGTTCAGGTCGAGTTTCGGCATGCTTCGACCTTACCGCCGCTGCAAGGAGAGGTGGGTGTGGGGACCCTGGCGGTCCCCACACCGGTATCGACGCGCAGGCCGACTGGGCAACCGGCCGCTGGGAAGAAGACGGCGTCGATGGCTTGATCTCTATCTCTCATCGGTTGCTTCTTAGTTCGCCGCCGAGCCGGTCGATGGATTTCCCGAATTCTCGGTCCGAGCTTGGTTTAACCTGCCTCATCCCTCATGCCTTCTCATTCCTCTTCACACGCTGATCTGCTTCACGCCCTGAGCGAACGCGTGATCATCTTCGACGGGGCGGCAGGGACAACCCTGCAACGCGCCGGGCTGGAGGCG
>JARFRN010000229.1 GCA_029287195.1 Acidimicrobiia bacterium
GAGACATACAGCGCTGTGGCTATCCCCGAAGGCGAGGCGATCGCGGTATGGGACACAGTGCAACACCCGTTCCTCGAGCGACGCCTGATTGCGGCAATGCTGGATCTGCCGCTCGAGATGGTGCGAGTTCGTGCCATCAACATGGGTGGAAGTTTTGGTGGGAAGGGCTATCCGAAGCTTGGTCCGGTAGTCGCAACTTTCAGTCGACTGCTCGGGCGGCCGTTGAAGATCACACTGTCAAGCGAAGAGAGCTTTCAGACTGGCCAACGCGAAGCAGCCGACATCACGGTGCGGAGCGGTTTCGACGAGAATGGTGTCCTTCTATTCCAAGACATTCGGGCCGATTTCATGGTTGGGGCCTACACCGATATCTCCATGCGGGTCGTTTCCAAAGCGGGCTTGCATGCCTGCGGGCCATACCGTACTCCGGCAGCGCGCATCCACGCCCGGGGTATCTTCACGACCACGCCACCAACTACAGCGTTCCGCGGATTCGGTGCGCCGCACACCGCAATGGCGATCGAGGGCCAGATGGACGAGGCAGCTGATCAACTGGGGATCGACCCGCTGGAACTGCGACTTCGCAACATTAGGGACAAGGGTGAATCCATAGTCGAGTTCGAGACTCCCGTAGATGGAGATTGGGGTGACCTTCTCCGGTCGGCGTCCAGGCATATTGGCTGGACGAAACCGGTTCCCGCTGGCCGCGGTCGCGGCCTTGCGTTTGGCATGAAAAGCTGCGTCCCGGCGACTGAGTCGTCGGCGAGAATCCGGCTTAGGGTCGACGGCAGCGTCGTGGCCTATGTCGGAACATCGGAGATGGGCCAGGGCGCTTTCCTCTCGTTTGCCCAACTCGTCGGAGACTGGCTGGGTGTCGACCCTGCCAATGTTGAAGTCGTGATGGCAGATACCGACGTCGTGCCGTTCGACACGCTGACTGCATCGAGCCGTTCCCTGGTGCATATGGGCAATGCACTGCAAGCAGCGGCCGAGGACGTGAAGCGCCAACTGGCGGCCCGGCCTCACGGGAGACAGCAGGGAGATATCATCGGGGTCGGTTCGTTTGCTGCTCCGCCGGATCCACGCCACCCGCTTGGTGGCAGAACGCCCTTCTTCGAAGCAGTGGCCACGGCCGTGGAACTGTCTGTCGACGCCGAGACCGGTCACGTCGAGATTCACAAGCTGGTGCATGTGACCGATGCTGGAAAGGTTATCAACCCCTCGCGTTCCAGCGGTTTGGATGACGGCGGTGTCGTAATGGGTCTCGGTCTTGCCCTATCCGAGCGACTTGAATATGGCGACGAGGGATTGGCCAACGGGAGCTCTCTCGACTATCGGATTCCGACTGTCGCCGACATACCCATCGAAACGATGAGCCGGTTCCAGGAGAACGGTGATGGCCCCGGTCCGTACGGCAGCAAGGGTATCGCTGAGGGTGGTGTGCTCGCAGTGGCCCCGGCCATTGCGGAGGCTCTGTTCCAATGCACCGGACGCCGTTTTCGCGAGATCCCATTCACTCCCGAGCGGATTTGGCGGAAGATGAATCGCAACCGGGGCCGGTGATGACAAACACTGAAAGGGCCAATTGCTCGGTCGATGTCCACGCTCATGCTATTCCGCCGAGGTTGATCGACCGAGCAGCATCCGGAGCTTTCTCTGGTGTGGACTTGGACAGCGGTGACGGTGCGATCCGGTTTCAGTTCCCCCGCATGGACACAGCACCGCCGGCGCCTGTCTCACTCACGGACTTCGAGAGCATGGCCACTTGGGCTGCTGGCAGGGGTGTGGACCTGCAGCTGCTCGGCCCCTGGACCGATCTGCTCGGCTACACACTCGACGAGGTCGACGCTCGGAAGTGGACCCGCGTTTACAACGAGTCATTGGTCGACGAGTGCAGCTCTCGTTCGGGAATGGTTCCAGTGGCCACGATTCCGATGTCGTACCCAGCTGCTGCGTTGGATGAACTTGTCGCCGCCCGCGAAATGGGGTGTCGAGGGGTAATGATCGGTACTGACATCCCAGATCTCCATCTCGGATCACCTGAACTCGATCCGGTTTGGGCGGTTGCAGCCGACCTTGGCATGCCGATCATTGTGCATCCGACGTTCTTGCGGGTTCCCAAGGAACTGCATGAGGCAGGACTAAAGAATGCAGTCGGTAGGGCAGGCCCGACGGCGGTAGCGCTTACGAAGCTCATCTACTCCGGGGCCCTCGTCCGTCACCGCGATCTCGTAGTTGTCGGCTGCCACGGCGGTGGAGCGCTCGCCGCGGTAACTGCCCGGATCCTCCGGAACCATGAGGTCGGCTGGTCCGGATCCGAATACGATCCGAGCGAGTCGATAGACCGGCTCTTCTTTGACAGCGTGGTGTTGGATCCGACATACCTCGCTTACCTGGTGAAGCTCTACGGATCCGAGCGAATCCTGCTCGGTTCCGATCACCCCTTCCCTTGGGAGCCGGACCCGATACGGGTTGTCGATGAGGCCGGATTGACCGACACCGACCGGGCCCAGATAGTCGGCGGCAACGCCCAAAGGCTTTTCGGGCCAGACCTGTGTCGCCGCGAAGGGAGCGGGAGCGATGCCGCTCCCTCGGCGGGGAGATAGGCTACCCACTCGTGACCAGGTATTCCCGAGTGTGAAGCCGTCCGATGAGGCCCACCACGAGCGTCTTGTTTGATCCTGGCCGAGGACGAGGTCAGGTTAAGGCTTCCCGCGGACGGGGCATCGGCCTCCCATGCGAGGAAAGGGGATCGGCCCAAAGCCTGTTGCCCCGATGCCGGCCAAGACCCTCCCCACCGTGGCTCGACGAGCAGGTGTCGCAGCGGACAGAATCCATGCGAAAGTGCGGCTATAAGGGGGCCCGCGCACTTCAGAAAGGCGCGCCGAGCCGCCCCGCAGCGGCACCGGGCGGGAGCCTCGAGAACCGCCGGCGCGTTGCTCGCGGCGGCAGCGGTACGGCCGTCAGAGCGGGAGACCGAAGATCAAGATGGTGAGCATCACCAGGCCGACGCCCACGAAGCCAACTGCAGCCGGCCAGTTCTGCTTGCGGGCAGCGAGCAGCGTGGCCAGCGATGCCTGGATCGTGAAGAAGACGGCAAAGACTCGGGAAGCCAGGTTCACTGCCACGTTCACATCGACGAAGATCACCAGCATGATCGCCGGGATCAGGATGATCGGGAAGGTCGTCGTCCGGGGGACCTTGTTATTGACCAGCATGTCGCTGCGGGACGAAGTGGCGCCGATGATGGCCGAGGTCTGGCTGCCGAGGGCGGCGAGGA
This sequence comes from Acidimicrobiia bacterium, assembly GCA_029287195.1. Classification (GTDB taxonomy): domain Bacteria; phylum Actinomycetota; class Acidimicrobiia; order Spongiisociales; family UBA5794; genus JAAETI01. The sequence continues at coordinate 3,281 of JARFRN010000229.1, forward strand.
GCAGAAGCCAGGGGAGTAGATCGCCGACCAGGTCGGAGACCGCGAAGATGGCCCTTCCGTCTTCGGGGACGCCCGGCGGGGTCGGTAGG
>JARFRN010000274.1 GCA_029287195.1 Acidimicrobiia bacterium
GGCTGCCGTAGGGCTGGAGGATGATCACCTCGCCGCTCCCAAGCTGGTCTGGCGCCTCCCGCTAGATGATGCTGCCGTCGGCCTGCGGGATCAGATGCTTTATCTCGACCCGATTGTACTGGAGGATGACGTAGAGAATCACCGAGATGCCGACACCTGCCATCACCGCGTTCTGCAGGGGGATGATCATTGTCAGAACGAAGGTGACGGTCATCACCACCTGTTGCGTCCGACCCGTCTTCCACACCGAGACAAGATCATGCGGTTTGACGGTGCGATAGCCCACCACCATCAGCAGCCCGGCAATGGCAGGCATAGCCACCAGCCCAACTGCTCCCCCGAAGATGAGGATGACGAGCGCCATGACTACACCTGCGATCAGGTTCGCCTGACGGGACTTGGCTCCGGCCGACGTAACCAGGGCCGTTGCCGACATAGAACCGCCTACCGGCATGCCCGAAAAGAGGCCGGATGCGATGTTGGCTGCACCCTGACCGATGAAGTCCTGGGACGCATCTGGGTACTTGCCGTCGGGATTCACGAAGTTGGCCGATATGCCGGCGCCCTGCACGAGCCCGACGAATGCCAATGCGACTGCGGGTACTAGCAGCGCGGGGACCAAGCCGAGGTCTGGTAGGCCGGGAGCCGGCAACGCTCGCGGCACCTCAGCGATGTCCCGCAGCTGGGCAACTTCGTCCATGCCGAACAATGCGACAACCGCCGAGGTCAACACGATCGCCAGCACCATGCCCAGGGGCCCGAGCTTGGTTCGCTCCAGCGTGACGATGAGAACGATGGTGGCGATGCCGATAAGCACGGTCGGCCAATGCAGCTGAAGCGGACTGATGATCGTATCAATGGCTCGCAGCACCCGGTTTGCCCCGTCCGACGCGTATCCCGTGAAGCTGTCGAGCTGGCCTAGAACGATGTTGATCCCCACTGCATTGATAAAACCGACCATCACCGCGTTGGAGACAAAGCGGAGTATCGACCCAAGCTGCAGCAAGCCGGCCACCGCCATGACTATCCCCGTCAAGATGGCGAGGGTGAACAGCGCTCTCTCCGGATCGGTTGCGTTATGGACCGCACCTACGTCGGCAACGACGATCGCCATCGCCCCCGTTGCCTGCACTGCCATGAAGGCTGAACTCGTCAGCAGCGCTCCGGTGAATGTCCCGATCATGTAGCCATAGAGCCCGTAGAGCGGATTGACTGCGGCCAGCAACCCACCGGCGAGGCCATCGGGAACGCTCTGCACACCGAGCACCACACCGGCAATGCCGTCGTCGCGTAGAGTTTCGCGCTGGAAAGGTATCTTCCATCCCTTGACTGGATTGCGCAGCTTCATCCTGTTTCACCCGCCGCAACCGATACCTCACGTTTGCCCAGCTGCTGCTGCGTGATCTGCAGTCTCACGTTGAGCATCATCGACACCGCAAACGCCGGGAAGAGGGCGTTCATTACCGCTAGGACCGCATCCATCTGACGTCCTTCCCTGTGGTGGCGGAGACTCAGCTGAAGAATGCGGATGATACCCGGACGCAGGCCGGCGCATGGGTGCAGGGTCGAGGTTCCACCTAGCTCGTCGGCGGATGGGTCTGGATATGCGATGCGAGCACGCTGATCGGCATTCTGGCCACAGTCGTCATCGTTGTGCTGGGCTCGACCGGCGAGACTATTCGCGCCGAGGGATTCGACCGCGACAACACGACCATTGCGGTAGACAGATGCATCGGCGATCAGTCGTTGTTTGTCTTCTCGTCGACCGTGTCGCAGGACGAGGTCGAGGCGATTCTCACCGGTGCCGACCCCCCCGGCAACGTCGCCGACCTCGACGCGGCCCTGGACAGAGAACGCAACCGGAATGTGACAACGAGCGTGCGCTGGGTCCCTGAAGAGCGCTTCGTGGTATGCGGTTAGGCTGTATCGGTCGCTTCCTCGGCCTCGCCCATGAAGATGCGCTGCGCCTCCAGAGTGAGCGCCACCACCGGAATTGCCAGGACGGCGCCGAGGGCACCCGTCAACAGTACCCCGACCGTACTGGCGATGAACACGACGAACGTCGGGAGCTTGATCGTCTCGCCGACGAGCCACGGACGCATCAGGTTCTCACCAGTATTGAAGATGAGCAGGCACAGGACCAGCACGATGGTGGCGTCGCCGACGCCGTTGGTGCCGAGGGCGACGAACACCGCTACGGCGCTCGCCAGCACGGCACCGACGTACGGGATGAAGGAGATGACGAAGGTGAGTATTGCGATCGGTGCTGCCAGCGGTACCCCGATCAGCCACAGACCGAGCCCGAGGGCGACTGCATCGAACACCCCGATGAGTGCCTGTCCCTTCCAGTAGTTGCGTAACACGATGTCGAATCGCTGCATGAAGAGTTCGGCTCGTTGCTGAGATTCGACTCGGCTGCTCTGCGTCAGCCAGGCCTGGAACTTGGGCCAATCGCGCAGTCCGAAATAGAACGTCACCACGAAGAGGAAGAGCCCGACGAAAAACGAACCGAGGACGGCAACGCTGCGGGTTGCCCCGCCGATGAGCACCCCTGAGATGGTGGCGACGAGATCGTTCAGGTTCTCCTCGATCTCGAGAATCTGGGTGTCTTCCAAGGCCCCTGCCTGGGTCTCGACCCAGTCGGTGATCGCGCCGACTGCGTCGACCAGACCGTCCGACAGCGCTTGCCAGTTAGCCGCAATGGAAGTGACCATCAGCCAGCCGGCGGCCAGCAGAATCAGGACTGCAAGAAGAAGAACCAAGGCCGCGGCGAGTGAGCTGGGCATACGGCGCTCGAGGCTTTCCACCAGCGGACGCCCCACCGGAATGATCACCACCGCCAACAGGGCGGGGATGACAATGGCGGCCAGCGAGATTCCCGCCCATATGACGACCGCGGCGAGCGCCAGAACAACCAGGATGCGCCACGACCAATCGGAAGCTCTGACCAACGGTCCGTGCCATTGTCTGATGTCCAAGAAGCTGCCCTCTGTGTTGCGGTGTTGCTGGATTGTGGCAGCAATGACCCTGCTGCTAGGTCAATTCAATCAGCGAAGGAGTTGGCACATAGCGGTGCAAGGGTTGACGGCTCACTGTTGAGCCATCAACCGCCGCATCGTTGCCTCGTCGTCCTCGATGAGGTCGCCGGAAACATCGATCGTCACCGAATGCAAGATGCCGGTGAATTCGAACGGCGGCTCGTAGTGGGAGCACACCGGAGAACCCGGCCCAGCCCCACACACCAGCGCCGAAGTTAGGCCGAGGACCAGCGGCGTCGTCACCGGGACCTCAGCTTGCCCAACGAGACGACCGTCGAAGTAGAGCTGCCCAATTCCCGGTGCGCCCTTACCTTCGGGGATCACCGGCGGGCCGGTCACTTCGAACTCGAATCGTAGCTCGTGTCGGCCGGGTGGGACGTCCTCGGTGGAGACCACATGGAAGTGCCCCTTGCCCACGTAGTTGTGAACCCAAGCGAGCTTCCCGTCCGTGACGTATAGCGCATACCCGGCATCAACGCCGCCGTGGCGGACCAGGATTCCCTCAGCGCCATCGTCCGGGATCTCGACGTCGGCGGTGATCGAGTGCGGCCGATTGAGCACCTGGGCCGCTGCATTCACGGGTACCGGCTGAGTGCCCGGGTAATACGTGTAGCTGGTGCGATCGGCGGCGATCTGCGGCCGCACCTCGGCGAGGCGCTCGGTCCCCCGGCCGTCGACCGGGAGTACCTTGTACTTGCCGGCCTCGGCGTACCAGGTTCCGATGAGGGCGATGAGCCGATCCCGGTTTTCGGCGGCGACGTCGTGGTTCTCAGCGAAGTCCTCGGCGACGTTGTACAGCTCCCAGCCCGATGCATCGAGCTCAGTGAGCGTCTCCTTGGGGATCGGTTGCCCGAAGGGGGCGCCTGCCTCGGTGAACGACGGACCCGGCCATGGACACACCGCCCGCCAGCCGTCATGGTAGATGGACCGGTGACCCAGCATCTCGAAGTACTGGGTGTGTCGCTGCGTAGGCGCTGCGGCATCCTCGAACGTGTCCAGAAACGACACGCCCTCGATCGGCGACTGAGTGACACCCTTCATCTCGGCCGGGGCCTCGACACCAATGGCATCGAGAACCGTGGGCAGCATGTCGATTGCATGCGTGTACTGAGTCCGCACCTCGCCGCTCGCCTCGATCCCGGCCGGCCAGTGAATGATGAAAGGGTCGGAGATACCACCGCGGTACGTCTCGCGCTTCCACCGCCGGAACGGCGCATTTCCCGCCCAGGTCCAGCCCCATGCATAGTGATTGAACGTCTTGGGTCCCCCCAATTCGTCCATCAGGGCCAGGTTCTCCTCGAGCGACTCGGGAACCTGGTTGAAGAAGAGGTTCTCGTTGACCGAACCCTGGGGGCCGCCCTCACTGCTCGCCCCGTTGTCGGAGATGAGCATCACAATCGTGTTGTCTAGCTCGCCAAGCTCCTCGAGGAAGTCGAGCAGGCGTCCGATGTGGTGGTCGGTGTGGGTGAGGAATCCGGCGAAGACCTCCATCATCCGCGCATAGAGACGGCGTTCCTCATCAGAGAGCGAGTTCCATGCAGGGACGTCGGGATCGTGGCGAGACAGCTCGGCGTCGGCCGGCACAATGCCCAGCTGCTTCTGGCGCTCGAAAACCTTCTCCCGGTATGCCTCCCATCCGTCGTCGAACTTACCGCTGTAGGCATCCGACCACTCGTTCGTCACATGGTGGGGGGCATGCATTGCGCCGGGGGCGAAGTACATGAAGAACGGCTTGTTTGGCGCCACCTGCTTGGAGTCGGCAATGAAGCCAACGGCCTTGTCGACGAGATCCTCGGTGACGTGGTACCCCTCCTCCGGTGTCCTCGGCGGCTCGACGGTGTGGTTGTCATATACGAGGTCCGGGTAATACTGGTGCGTCTCGCCCCCGAGGAACCCGTAGTAGCGCTCAAAGCCGCGGCCGAGGGGCCAGCGGTCATAGGGGCCGGCCGCCGAGATCTGGTCGGCGGGAGTGAGGTGCCACTTGCCGATTGCATAGGTGTTGTAGCCCTCTCTGAGCAAGATTTCGGACAGGAAGCCATTCTCGAACGGGATGTAGGCGTCGTAGCCCGGATATCCGGTGGATCCCTCTGTGATACACGCCATTGCGTTTGAGTGGTGATTGCGCCCGGTGAGGATGCACGACCGCGTCGGGGAGCACAGCGCAGTGGTGTGCATGTTGTTGTAGCGGAGCCCGTTGTCGGCCAGGCGATCGAGGTTGGGTGTCTCGATGGGCGATCCATAGGATCCCAGCTGGGCAAACCCGGTGTCGTCGAGCACTATGAACAACACGTTGGGTGCGCCCTCGCGGGCGCGATTTGGTTCGGGCCACGCCGGTGACGACTCTTCTACTGTGCGGCCGATAGTGCCGGTGAACGCAGAACCCGGTCGATACTCTTTCATCTCCCGTCCCTTCTGGTCAGGCAAGCGTGCCGTTCCGGCATCTTCGAGACTAGTAGCCTGCAATGCGGGCGGACTCAGGCGTCTGGAGCTTCACTAGACGCACAAGGAGATGACATGACCGCACTCGAATGGACCCTCATCGCCGGGCTTGGCGTGATCTACCTGTCGCTGATGTTCACAATGGCCGTGGTCACCTTCCGCAAGCAACACATCGCGCTGTTCGTTGCCGGTTTCATCTTGCCCATCCTGTGGCTGGTCGGGGCCATGCTGGCGCCTAAGCCCGGCAGCAACTACCGCGGACCGCTCTCCTAGTTCACAGGAGCCACCGACAATTGAGGAGGAATTGTGAGCCCATTCTGGACCGCATTCTGGATCGTCTTCATCTACATCCCCCTGGTAGCCATGTGGATCTTCGGCCTGACCGATGTCTTCCGCCGGCCGGACCTCTCCGGGGTGGCCAAAGTACTTTGGGTACTGGCGATCATCTGGCTTCCGATCATCGGCTTGGTCGCCTACTTCATCACTCGCCCCGATGAGGTGGAGCCGCTATTCGATTTCGATTCCGGGGTGGGACCCACAGTCGGCGAGGAACTCGAGATCCTGTCCGATCTCCACGATCGCGGCAAGCTCACCGACGAAGAATTCGAAGAGGAGAAGCGGCGACTGCTGGCTCCCTAGGGGCCGGGGAGGGTCATGGCAGCAATGCAGCAAGCGGTTCGATCTGTTGTTGGGGTGCTGCGCGAGACCTACGAGAACTGGCGAGCCAATCGGGGTATTCGGCTGGGTGCGGGCCTTGCCTACTACGCGGTTTTCGCCGCAGTGCCACTGATCACCAGCGCCATTGCAATAGCCGGAATCATCTTCTCTGAGGATGAGATACAAGCTTTTCTCGTCGAAAGCCTCGAGGCGATCCTGATTGATCTACCGGCCGACGTTAGGGGTGTAGTCGACAACGTTGCCGGAACTATCGATCGGTCTGCGGCATCGGGTGGCGTGGCGACGATCAGCTTGCTCGTCGGTGTCTTTGCGGCATCGCTGCTGTTCATCGCCCTCCAGGACGCGCTCAACGTGATCTGGGAGGTACCCGTTGAGCGCGGCCTGCGCTTCACGCTGCGACGTCGGCTGGTGGCCTTTGCGGTTGTGCTCCTCACGGGTGCTGCCTTGGTTGCGAGTCTTGCCGTGCAGACCGTGGTACTGGTAGTCGATGAGATATTCGGCGGAAATGTCGGCAACTTCCTCAACCTCGACGACCTCGTCGTGTCGATCGCAACTTGGGCAGTCGGCGTGGGTGCGATTGCCGTTCTCTTCCAGCTGCTGATCAGGGAGCATCTCAGCTGGCGAAATACGGTTGTCGTAGCTGCTCTCATCGC
>JARFRN010000015.1 GCA_029287195.1 Acidimicrobiia bacterium
GTCGCCACCAATTGGAATCAAGACATCTATGCCGAGTTTGTCGACAACGCGAAGCGCGTGATCGGTGAAGTCGAACGGACCATCGCCATTGGCTCGGTCGGCAAGGAAATCGGGAACTTCAGTCGGCCTGACACGCCCCGGATTTGTGCGCGAGGTGTGAAGGAACGTTCCTCCGGTTCGGTCGACTGTGCGAACGGATGCCGGGGTCAGGTCGATCATATGGGTATTCCATGTCTCGGCATCGTCGGGATTGGCGTGCAGCAAGCCACCCCAGCCGCGCCGTATTCCGACAACGGAATGGCCGGCTTCGCTGACTCGATTGACTACAGCCTTGATGCACGGGTTCAGGCCGGGAACGTCGCCGCCGCCGGTGAGTATGCCGATGCGCATGATGCCTCCGTTGGGTGATCGGGGTCGGTGGGTTCTGGGGCTCATGGGATAGTAGCGACACGCGCCCGGAGATCCATCCTCAGTCAGTTTTCGCGCTGTCGCCAGATCGAGCTGCGCGTGCTTACATGTATGTAGTTTGAATTGGAGGTCGGGTTGGCCGACGGCGGCTTCGCTCATCTACACGTCCACACCGAGTTCTCGATGCTCGACGGTGCGGCGCGAGTCAAGGACCTGATGCAGGCGGTTGTCGCCGATCAGCAGCCGGCAGTTGCGATAACCGACCACGGCGTTCTGTATGGGGTAGTGGACTTCACCAAGGCAGCCCGTGCAGCTGGAATCAAGCCGATCATTGGTATCGAAGCCTATGTGACCCCTGGTTCCCGGTTCGACCGGCCGGCCCGGCGTGACGATATCCGCTATCACATGACCTTGCTGGCGATCAACGATACGGGTTATCGCAATCTCATGAAGCTGGCATCCCGCGCCTACTTGGAGGGTTTCTATTACAAGCCGCGTATGGATGCCGAGCTGCTCGCGGAACACAGCGAGGGAATCGTTGCCCTTTCTGGGTGCCTCGGCGGTCACATTCCCCAGCTGCTGGCGCCGGACGCTTCGAACGAGGAAGGGAATCTCGGCCAGGAACGCGACTATGCCGCTGCGGTCGCCGCTGCCGGGATGTACCAGGACATCTTCGGTCCCGAGAACTTCTTCATCGAAATTCAGGACCACGGAATTCCTGCACAGCAGAAAGTGATGGGAGATCTGCTGCAGATCTCCCTTGATGTCAACGCGCCGCTGGTTGCTGCCAACGACAGTCATTACACGTATGCGCATGAAGCCGATGCTCATGACGTGTTGCTTTGCATCCAGACAGGATCAAACCGGTCCGACGTAGATCGCTTCAAGTTCGAGTCGAACGAGTTCTACATAAAGACCGCAGCCGAGATGCGCGCCTTGTTCCCCGATGACACCTATCCAGGCGCCTGTTCCAACACCCTTCTCATCGCCGAGCGAGTAGACCACGAGATCGAGTTCGGCAGGATCCTGCTGCCTCAATTCCCAGTGCCCGGCGGCCAAACCGAACAGAGCTACCTCGAGGAGCTGGTCTACGAGGGAGCCCGTCGACGCTACGGAGATCCCATACCCACCACCGCCCAGGAACGGATCGACTACGAGCTGCGCGTAATCGCGGATATGGGCTTCTCGGCGTACTTCCTGATTGTCTGGGATCTGATCAGGTATGCGGCGGAACACAACATCCGGACGGGCCCCGGGCGAGGCAGTGCGGCCGGTTCGATCGTCGCATATTGCCTGGGAATAACCAAGCTCGATCCGCTCGAGTACGGCCTCATCTTCGAGAGATTCCTCAATCCCGGTAGACGCGAAATGCCCGACATCGACATGGACTTCGATGAGAGGTACCGAGGCGAGATGATCCGCTATTGCGCCGAGCGATACGGATCGGATCATGTTGCACAGATAATCACGTTCTCCACGATCAAAGGTCGGCAGGCAATTCGCGATGCGGCTCGAGTGCTGGGACACTCCTATGCACTTGGGGACAGGATTGCCAAGCTGATGCCACCACCCATCCTGGGCAAGGAAGCCACTCTGGCACAATGCCTGGAAGAGCCAACTGCTGAGACCCCAAACACTGTGCGCGACTGGTACCAGGGTGCCCACGGTTTGCGCCAGGCCTTCAGCGAGGACAGTGATGTCAGGCAGGTGGTAGACACAGCGCGGGGACTGGAAGGTCTGCGCCGACAGGATTCGATCCATGCAGCTGCGGTTGTGATATCTCCCGAACCGCTCACGGACATCGTTCCGCTGCAACAGAAGGGAGAGGGCGCCGAGATCCTCACACAGTACGAGATGCACGGGGTCGAAGCTCTCGGCCTTCTCAAGATGGACTTTCTCGGACTCCGCAATCTGGCAACCATCGAACGCTCTCTGGAACTGATCGAGGCCACCACAGGATCGCGTCCAGACATCGACAATATCCCGCTCGACGATCCGGCGGTGTTCGAGATGCTGCAGGCGGGCGACTCGATGGGTGTCTTCCAGTTCGAGGGTGGACCGATGCGCGCCCTCATGCGCAACCTGAAGCCGGACCGCTTCGAACACTTGACTGCGCTAAACGCCCTCTACCGGCCCGGACCGCTGGGTGCCGGGATGCATACGGAGTATGCGGATCGTAAGAATGGACGTTCCCCGGTGAGCTACCCCCACCCCGAGCTGGAGGAGATCCTGTCCGACACCTACGGGATCATGGTGTTCCAGGAACAGGTCATGCAGACCGCCCAGAAGGTGGCGGGCTTCACGATGGCAGAGGCCGACCGGCTACGTAAGGCCATGGGCAAGAAGATCGCGTCGGTCATGGCGGCTGAAGAAGAGAAGTTCATTGCCGGCAGTGTCGCCAATGGTACCGAAGCGGAGCACGCCCGAGAGCTATTCGGGTTCATTGAGCACTTCGCCGGCTACGGTTTCAACAAGTCACACTCGGCAGCGTATGCCCTGGTCGCCTACCAGACGGCTTGGCTGAAGGTTCACTACCCGGCGGAATACATGGCGGCCCTGTTGACTGCGGTCAAACGCGACAAAGACAGAACTGCACTCTATCTGCACGAGTGCCGTCAGATGGGACTGCGCGTTCTGGTTCCGGATGTGAACCGGTCCGACGTCGATTTCTCGGCCGTCGACGGTGATATCACCTTCGGCATGTCGGCCATCCGGAATGTAGGTGAAGCTGTCGTTCGTCCCATAATCGCCGAACGGAAGCGCTCCGGCCTCTACAAGTCGTTTGACGACTTCATCAACCGTGTCGACCTGACAGTGCTCAACAAACGCACCATTGATTCACTGATCAAGGCCGGGGCATTCGACTCGCTCGGTCACAGCCGCCGTGGTCTTTTCGAGACCTATCTCGATGTCCTCGATGCGACGATCGCCCGCAGGAGGGCCTGTCTCTTAT
>JARFRN010000017.1 GCA_029287195.1 Acidimicrobiia bacterium
ACCGTAGCGCACGGTAGACGATTCCGGGGTCACCCAGCCTGCGTCGCAGCTGCCGCTCGAGCGCAGCAATCGGAATCAGGTTCTGTGGCGCTCTCGGGTCGAGGTGGGGTTCGGAACCCACTTGCGGCAGAATCCCAGCCGTTCGATCGGCGACGTCTCGAGCCCGCTCGAGTGGAAGGGCGCTCGAGACCTCGCACCGCACGACGCCGGACCAGGAGTGCCCGCCGGGCAAGTTCGCCAGCCGTTGATACCACGAATAGCGGGGGTACGCACCGCCCCGGCCTATCAGGAAGAGGGGCGTTCGCTCTCCGGCCCGAAGCCGGCCGACGACGGGGGCCCGCTCCACCGACAGGTAGGGGGCGCGATGCGACTTGATGTATCCGACCTTTTCTGTGGCCGAGAGGTCGTTGATGGGCCCGTCGGCGACCACAAACAGCCCGCCCTGGGCCAGCTTCTCGGACAGGACCGCTTCGGCCTTGCGCATTGCACCGTGAAACCGCTGGATGAGAAAACCGGGATCGGTCTCCGGAACCGACTCCGAACGGTATGCCAGCTGATCCGATATCACCGGAATGGGCACGCCGCGTCCGCCGCCGAATACCGCAAGCCGGCCGACGTGCAACTCAGACAGCTGCGATTCTGCCGCTATCCGATCCCATATGACGGCACCAACTGCATACGAACCGCAGATGCCGGGAACCGGGCCCTCCGGCTCATCCAGCGTGAGCCGGGCATCGATGCGCCGCACCCCATCAACGAACGCAACCACGGCCGTACCGTCATCGCTGCCCGACAACGGCGCCCAGGTACCACCTATTTCGACCGATTCGTCGACCTTGGCCTCATCGGCAAGCGCGTCATCGGTGTCGATCGGGCTGCCGTACTCGGGCGCCCAACCTTCCACAAAGAGCTGACCCATGGAGCGATGCTAACGGTGCCGGGTGACACAAGCGCGGCAAGGCTGATCACACTCCAGTAATCCTCAGCCGTTACGCTTGGCCGATGTCCGCAGCCACATCACCAGCCATCGATTACAGCCGCAAGTGGTACGTGATGATTGCGACCGGGTTGGGTATTTTCCTCGGCACCATCGACGGGAGCATCGTCAACGTCGCGCTGCCGACGATCTCCAAGGAACTCGGGACCACATTCGCCACGGTGCAATGGGTTGTCATCGCCTATCTACTCACACTGGCGACCCTCACCCTCGGCATAGGACGCCTCGGCGACATGCTCGGCAAGAAGCCGATCTACACGACCGGATTCGCCGTTTTCACGGCAGGCTCGGTGCTGTGTGGAATCGCCCCCGGGATCGGGGCCCTGATCGCAGCCCGAGTCGTCCAGGCCTTTGGTGCCGCAATGATCTTCTCTCTGGGCATGGCCATCATCACTCAGGCGTTCCCTCCGAGTGAGCGAGGTAAGGCGCTCGGCATCTCCGGGGCTCTCGTGTCTGTGGGTATCGTCATCGGTCCCTCGGTCGGGGGCTTCATAGTGGACCAATGGACGTGGCGCTGGATCTTCATGGTCAATCTCCCAATCGGGGTGATCGGCACCGCCGCCGCCCACCGCTTCGTGCCCAACGTCCCTCCCCCCGGAGGGCAACGCTTCGACTTCAAGGGCGCCGCGGTCTTCTTCGTTGCGCTGTTTGCGGCGATGCTGGGGCTGTCGCTTGCGCAAAGCCGCACATTTGCGTCACCGTTGGTACTGATGTTGCTCGCCGTAGGCGCATTCGGGACGCTGTTATTCGTCGCAATCGAGCGACGAGTCGAACAACCAATGCTCGATCTCAGCCTGTTCTCCAACCGACTATTGACGATAAACCTGGCAACCGGCTGGATGACCTTTTTCGCCATTTCCGGGGTGTTCATCTTGGTCCCCTTCTATCTGGAGAACGTTCTTGGAGCCAGCCCCAGGCAGGTCGGTCTCCTGATCGCACCGGCACCGCTGCTGCTCGGCCTGTCTGCTCCAATCAGCGGATCGATCTCAGACCGCATCGGACCGCGCCGAGTACTCGTGTTCGGCCTGGCGGTTCTGGTAATTGCCTACTCGCTGATGCAGTTGCTGTACGAGGACTCGCCGATGTGGCAGATCGTGCTGGTCATGGCGCCGGCCGGGCTCGGTATGGGCATCTTTCAGTCGCCGAACAACAGCGCGGTGATGGGGTCGGCTCCCGCCGAGCGGCTGGGTGTCACCTCGGCAATGCTCGGCATCACCCGCAACACCGGTCAACTCACAGGCATCTCCGTTCTCGGGGCGATCTGGGCATTACGCGTGGCATATCACCATGGGGCGACCGTCGATGCGCAAACCGCGCCGGCGATCAGTCAGGCGGCCGCGTTGCGTGACGTGGGCCTGGTCAATGCAGCCATCGTTGCCATTGCGTTGGCTCTCTCGATTTGGGGACTCGCCGAGGAGAAGCGCGCAGGTCGTGCTCAGAAGGTGGCCAGCCGCTCGGCTATCAGCTCGAAATAGGGATCTGCACTGAGTCCAAACGCAACCCTGCCGTTTGCCGGCAGGCCTTCGTCGATCTCCCATCTACCGACCGTCATGCCGTGTCCAGGCCCGGCGTCGAGCATCACCGAGACATACCCGGGACGCAATTCGAACAGACCCGGCTCCAGTAGGTAGGCGATGACCGTCGGGTCGTGCAGCGGAAAACCCGCGAAACCCTTGTGGGCGACGTCGTAGCGCTCAACGAATCGCAACATCTCGGTTACTGCTACCCCAACGGGGGTTCTCAGCATGTGCAGCGGGGCGACCCGGTGCGGAAGAGCCTGCGCCTGATGGGTCACGTCCAGCGGCATCATCACTAGTGGCACACCGCTTGTGAGAACAACGTGAGCCGCATGCGGGTCCACAAAGACGTTGAACTCCGCTGTCGGAGTGACATTCCCGCCGGCAGCAAAACTGCCGCCCATAATCACGCACTGGTCGATCTTGGCGGCGATGTCGGGCTCCTTGTTCAGTGCCATTGCCAGGTTCGTCATCGGTCCCAGCAGGCAAACCGTGACCGGGTCGGCTGCCGACTGCAGGGTCTCTACGAGGAAGTCGATCGCGTGCATCGCTTCGACACCGCGACGCGGGCTTGGAAGATTGGGACCGTCGAGCCCTGACTCGCCGTGGACGTACTCGGCGGTCACCAGATCGTTGACCATCGGGCGGGAGCAACCCCGGTAGATCGGGGAGGCGGCACCGGCCAGGTCACGCAGCCGCAGCGCGTTGTATGTGGTCTTATCGAGCGGGACATTTCCGGCAACCGTCGTTATCCCGAGGATCTCCAGCTCCTCGGGAGCCGCCCATGCCAGCAATAGCGCAAACGCATCATCATGACCCGGATCGGTGTCGATGATGATGCGCCGGCTCACAGCCATTCCCTCACATCCGCAGCGATCTGCTCGCCCGACGTGCCGTAGCTCAAGATCTCGACCCAGTCGCCGTCCTTGTCGATCACGAACACGCTGGCCAGGTGGTCGACCAGGTAACCGGTGGCCGCCGTGCCTTCTTGTGCTTCGTAGAACACGCCGTAGGCATCTGCTACTGCTGCGATCTCGCTCTCGCTTCCGGTCAACCCGACAAAACCGGGATCGAAATAGTCCATGTACTCGTTGAGTGCCTCCGGTGTGTCCCGGGCGGGATCGACCGAGACCATGACGACCTGTACTTCGTTCGCTCGCTCACCAAGCTGATCGGCTGCTTTGGCCAGCTCAGCAAGGGATGCCGGACAAATGTCGGGGCAAAACGTATACCCGAAGTACATGAGGACAACCTGCCCCCGGTATGACTCCAGCGACACCCTGTCCCCGGTATCGGCGGTCAAGATGAACTCCGGGGCAGGCTGCGGATTACTGAGTACGGTTCCCGCGAACTCGTGAGGCTCGTCGACCAGTAGCGGCACGACAAACAGCCCAACCACTACACCAAAGACCGCAGCCGCGCCCACTGCCGCCATCCGCTTCACCGCCGCACCTCATTCACATCCATCGAGCGGTCCAAGCTAGCCGACGGACGGGATACTCGGATCATCTCGTCTCAGAGGAAATACTCGATGTCGGCGGCGATCTGTTCAGCCGTCCCCTCGAACGGCAGCACGAGCTTAAGAAAGCCCTCCTTGTCAACCAGCATCACCGTTGTCGTGTGATCGATGGTGTAACCGGTCTCGACGGTTCCTTCCATGGCTTCGTAGTAGACGCCGTAGAGGGTGGCCACCCGGTTCACCGTTTGTGCGTCCCCTGTGACCCCGATGAAATCGGGGTGGAAGTGGGTGACATACTCGGCGAGCATCTCAGGCGTGTCACGCTCCGGATCGATCGATACCATCATGACCTGCACTTCATCGGCTCGGTTTCCGAGGATTTGCATGGCGCCGGCGAGCTTGCTGAGGGTGGCAGGGCAGATATCGGGACAAAACGTGTAGCCAAAATAGACCACCACTACTCGTCCCTCGAAGTCGGTCATCCGCACTGTGTGGCCATCGGCTGCTTCCAGCTCCAAGCGGGGTGCCTTCTGGGTCGACTGGATCACCGTCCCCGAGAAGATGTGGGGCCGCAACCTGGGAAGTAGGAAGAACCAGGCAAACGCTACGCCGACGAGAGCAAGGAGAAAGCCCGCCGCAATACGCCGTTGCCACCTCTCCCCCAACAATCGGCTCATGGGTAGCACAGGAAGAAGTGGGCCGCTTCATATGCCAGCGAGGCGGCTCCATGGGCATTGCGGATCTCCTCGCCGAGGATGTCGATGTGACGGAGGATCTTGTCCGTATCGCTGGCCTGAGTCTGGTAGCGATACTCGCCGCGGATAACCCCCCAACCGTCGACAAGGACAAACTTGGGATCAAACGAGAATGACCCATCGCCGTGGTCTTCGTAATACGAGCGGAATCCGGCTTTGACCACGTTCTCGAGGTGATCGGGCTCTGCTGTCGCGAAGGTCCACTGCTCGGGGTCGGCACCGAGAGTGGTGGCGTATTCTGCTAGAACCTCAGGCGTGTCCTGCCCGGGGTCGAAAGATATGGTCACAAAACGGATGTCGGTGTCTCCGACGTCTACTTCGCCGATCCGGGACTGAATCGCCGCCATCGTGCCGTTCATCACATCGCACTCCTCGCCACAGCCGCTGTATCCGAAGTTGTAAAGCACTATGTCGCCGCGAACGTCTTCTGAGGTGAGCGTTGCCGCGCTCTGGTCGGTCAGCAAGTAGCCCGGGGCTAATCGGATCCGAGGAAGCACCTGGATCGGCTCGAATACCGCAAAGGCCACGGCAGCAAGGATGATGACGACCACCGGGATCGCCGACTTGATGAGTGTCTTCCGGCTCAGCGTCTTCCTCCGCATCCCGAGATTGCACAGTGGTGACGGTCGATATACTCCCCGATCGCACTCGGCCGGGAAAGGGCCCGATGGTCCCCAGCAAACAGTCTCAAGGGCTCACCAGCGGCTCCATGACCATAGCTACGACGATAGCCCTGATCTTGGCTTTGCTGGTCGCCGCTTGTGCGATTCCGGAGGAAGGATTCGACGGCAGTCTCGAAGGCGATTACTACATCAACGGGGTTGATCCGCAAGGCGTGGAATACAGCGGCCTCCTCACAATTGCCCCATCCGACCGGCCCGACACTTACGAAATGCAGTGGATCATCACCGGGAGCGTCCAACAGGGCATCGGGCGCGTGCAAGGCTCGCGCTTGACTGCCGATTGGGACGCCATCGAGGGCTACGACACTGAATCGTACGGTACTGCCAGCTATGAGATAACCGCCAAGGGGGAGCTGGTCGGCGAACGCACCGTCGCCGGCCAGACGGAGGCCGGATCTGAGGAAGCGTTCCCCATTCGCTGAGCCATGTCTGCTCAGGATCCGAGCAGAAAGTCAACCAGACTGTCGATCTGGCGATCGCTCAACGTCTCGTCCCATCCGCCCGGCATCTGGCCGACCGCGAACCCGTCAACAACAAAGGAGTCCGGGTCGGTAATCGAGGTGCGGACATAGTCCGCAGCACTGAGGCCGGGAACGGTCACCGCTGCCCGGGAAGCGATATCTGCCAGCGAGGGCCCGACCAATGTCACCCCTTCGTCGAGAGAGTGGCATGTGATGCACCCCGGATTGGAGCCGAGGACACGCTCGTTGAACAGTTCCTCGCCGACAACCTCGGCCGCGGCATCGGCGGCCGACTCGGATGCGCCGCTGCCGTCATCGCCGCTGCATGAGGCGATCAGGCAGGCCACTACAACGAGTAAGAGCCCCAGACGCATCGCCGCTACTCCAGTGTCAGTAGGAAGGCGACGAGGTTATTGACGTCGTCCTCAGTCAGCAGGTCGCCGAAGTTCTGCAGCATCTGCCCGGCAGGGAAGCCGTCGACTATGTAGGCGTTTGGTTCGAGAATCGACTGCCGCAGGTATTCCTCGGCGCTGAGCCCAGGTACCCGGCTTGCGGCGCGGGTGGCGATCCCGTCAAAGGACGGACCTACTAGAACAACTCCCGGGTCGAGCGAGTGACAGATACGGCATCCGGCGTTGGTACCCAGCGTTCCTTCGAAGTAGAGCGAGCGCCCGGCCTCCGCCTCTGCGGCAACAGGCGCATCATTGATGGCAATGTTGAAGATCTCGCCGTCATCGAGACCGATGGTGTCGTCGAACAACACAATGCCTGCGTCGCTCCCGCTGCGATCGAATAGCTCGACCATGACTCGGCGGGTCCCCGAATCGATGGGAATCTGCTCATAGGCCAAAGCTGTCTCAGCGCCGTCGGCGCTGACAATGTCATAGGTCTCGTCGAGAACGATTTGGTCATCCACAGCGACAACCAGTCGCGGAGGCACACCCTCGTCGAGCGCGGGTTCGATGTCCGGGTACCCCCTGATAGGAGCGCCGGGGCGATGGTCCATGGCGATGGCAATCACCGTGTCGTCGGCCGTCGCCGGGGTGAAGCGGATATTCGAGACGGCGATCGAGAACAGCGTGACCACGGTGACGATCAGCAGCGCCGGAATCATGCGGCGGAATGGGGGCTGCTCCTCGGGGTTGGCGATCGGCTGGCTTCCCGGGTGCCCGAGCGCCTGGCGGAAGCGATCGGGAGCAACCCAGTCCGTCGTTATGAGTGAACCGACGTATTCCTTCTTGAGCCTCGGCACCCGCTTCCGATCAAGCCGGGCCTGCAAGAACGTGTTGCCCTCCCGATTAGCGCAATCAGCGGGAGGACATCCCACGATCTGGACTTCACCAGCCCCGGCATCGAGAGCGGCAGTCACCAACCCGGGGTGCACCATTCCCACGCAAGTCACGGGTATGACGTGGGTAGATTCGCCACCCCTGGTGGAGGCGTTCGTGCCCAACAAATCACGTCCACCCTGCAGCGCATGCCGCTCGCAGGTAATGACGATCCGTGGCTGATCTCCGACCTCGGCCAGCGACCGCACTGCGTCCCAGATTGCTTCGGCAGGCTCCCCACCGAGCGTCAACGCTTCTGTGGGACAGCTCCCGATGCACACTCCGCAGGCAACACACAGGTTTTCGTGAACGATTGCCAGTTGGCGGTATTTTGCGTCATCCTCGCGTGGAACCAGCTCCAGCGCCCTATAGGGACAGTCGACAACACATAGCGTGCATCCGGTGCAACGGTCTTCGTGAACTTGGATGGGTTCCAGAGGCTTGCGCCGCAGCAGCCATGGAATCGCCGTCACGGCCGCGCTAGTCACCAAGAATCCCCCCCACAACACTCCGGGTGACATCTCGAGACCTAGGGGCATGAGGAACAGATAGAAGGGATCGAGCGGGAACGTCCCCGGGAGCCGGTCTGCATTTAGGGCGGGGAGCATTCCCAGTGGCCAGACAATCGAGACAATGACGATTGACCCGCCGATGATGATCATCCAGAACCGTGGCGGAAACAGCTTGGGTCGCTGCAATCGTTTGACGTGGACCCATATCAGTACGCCGACGACAATCGAAAGCCCGAGGTGTATCAGGAAGATCAGTAGCAGGAACGGCCATCCGGTCTCTGCTACCGGGGTGAGCAGGTTATCGATCACAAAGTCGA
This sequence comes from Acidimicrobiia bacterium, assembly GCA_029287195.1. Classification (GTDB taxonomy): domain Bacteria; phylum Actinomycetota; class Acidimicrobiia; order Spongiisociales; family UBA5794; genus JAAETI01. The sequence goes on from JARFRN010000017.1 coordinate 8,030, forward strand.
GACCGCTCTTGGTGCCGGCAACGGCCCTGGTGAAGACCCCGTTGAGAACCTGAGTCCTCTCATCCCAGATCAGCCAATAGCCGGTGACGCCGATCACCCACAGCATCACCATCATCCCGACGCCCGACACCCAGGCAACCCAGCGAGCCCCGCGGAATCGGTCTTGGAAGAAGGTCCGCCAGCCGTGCAGGAGCGACGTGACCACCAGCGCAATCGAGGCGTAGCGGTGGATGGCACGAATCATGCGGTTTGCCGGATTCTCCTCCATTCGGGCGACCGACTCATATGAGGCCTCGAATCCGTACTGGAAGAACGCCGTGAGGTAGATGCCGGTCAGCACAATGATTCCGAACAGGAACACCGAGATCGTTCCGGTGTGATAGAGCGGATTGAGCCGTGGTGATCCAACGGCTTTGTCGACGGGCCGCTCCGCCTTGAGGGTCAGCCGCTCGAGAGTGCGCAGGCCGCTCCGCACCTTGTTCTTGGTACGGAGCGGCCAGTCAACTGACGGCCCGTCGATCGACGACGGGGACTCGTCGGATTCGCTCACGGTTAGATCTCGCTAGCTGTTCGGTCCAGATTCTGTTGCCTAGGGAATGATTCCCGGAGACGTCGATTCTATGCCGAAGATCTGGTCGATCAGCTGCGGGCCGTAAGCCAGGATGATCAGCACGAAGGTGGCCACCAGCCATGGCTTCCAACGGTCCAACCAAACGGGTGTCTTCTGGGGATCTTCGATGGACTCCGCCACCGGGACATCGACGAACTCGCCCGGAGCGAACCGCTTACGCTGGAAGGCAGTGACGGCAACCACTACCACGAACAGCATCAGCCCGACCCACATGATTGCCCCGCCAACCGCGACCCGGAACAGATGCCCGTTCCATTCGGACGGCACATACGGCGCCAGGCCGAGGGGTGTCCGCCGTGGCGCGCCGAGCAGACCCACCGTGTGCATCGCATTCGAGAAGATCAGCATGCCGGCGAAGTAGATCCATGAGCTGGCCACAGCCAACTTGGGCCGCCACAACGGCTTGCCGGTGATATGTGGCACCATCCAATAGGAGATGCCGAAGAACGACAAGGTGACCGCAGACGCGACCGTGAGGTGGAAGTGCCCCGGCACCCAGGTCGTGTTGTGAAGCACCAGGTTCACGTTGTACGACGCGTTGGCAATACCGCCGATGCCGCCGAACAGGAACAAAATCCCAGCCAGCAGCTGCGCGGTGACTGATCCATCGCCCCACGGCAGCTTGCGGATCCATCCGAAGAGGCCCTTGCCGCCGCGGCGACGCGCCGCGTACTCGAGAGAGGCGACCACGGTAAACAGCGTCAGCAGCGATGGGAACCCGACTCCAAATGTCAGGATCGAGTGAATGTATTTCCAACCGGCGGGGACGCCCGGGTCGACGAACTGATGGTGGAACCCGAGCGGGACCGAGAGGAGCAGGAACAGCCAAAACGCCAATCGTGCCAGCGAGTCGCTGAACAGTTTGCCGCCGGCCTGCTTTGGGAGCATCCCGTACCACGATGCGTACGCCGGTAGCAGCCAGAAATACACCAGCGGGTGACCCGTGAACCAGAAGAAGGTTCGGGATAACTGGGGGTCGATCCCGCTGACCCAACCGAAGGACCATGGGAGTATCAGGCCAAGCACCTCGGCGGCGATGCCCAGCGTCGCGATCTGCCACATCACCATGTTCAGCACAACGGCCAGGGTGATGAGCGGCGTTCTCGTGTCGGGGTTCTCCTTGCGCCACCGGTACAGCGTTATGTAGAAGCCCCAACCCTCGATCCAGCTCCCGACCACCACGAGCACGAGGCCGATATAGAACAGTGAATCGGCCTCCATCGGCGGATAGAACGTGTAGAGGACGCTGGCTTGGTTACCGAGCAACGGTATTGCCGCAACGACAAGGCCGACAACCATCATCCAGAAACCGATCCGGTTGAGAACCGGGATGGCCAGTTGCCTCTTCAGACCTCGGATCACTGCCAGGGTCGAGAATCCGGTTATGAAGAACGTCGTCCAGATGAGAGCGTTCAGCACCCCGTGCAGCGTCAGGCCCTGGTAGTAGGAGTTGACACCGTTGATCTCGATGAAGAGGAAGTCGATGTTCGGATACCAATCGACACCAGCATGTTGCAGAGCTTGCAGCGGTCCAAACAGGCTGCCGATCGTCAGTGCCACTACTGCAAAGAAGATGTGCCACCCGATGAATCGCTTATCGGACTTCGTCAGCTCGTAGACAGGAGCCGTTGTTGTTTCTGTAACCACGCTGCCTCCTTTCTACGGTGTGACCGTTACAGAGCCGAACATGACTGCATGCCCAAGACCGCAGTACTCGGTGCAGATGTAGTCATACGTGCCGGGATCGTCGAACGTGTGCGTGAGCGTGGACACTTGCCCGGGAATCACCATGAAGTTGACGTTGGTGTCCCCGATCTTGAAGCCGTGTTGAACGTCCGTCGACGTTACATAGAAGGTAACCTCGGCCCCGGCAGGGACCTCGATCGTGCCGGGTTCGTAGAAGAAACGCTTCGAGACGATGTAGACGTCGTACTGTTCGCCGGCGACGATCTCGCGAACACCCGGCTCGGACCAGGGAAGCGCGTCCTGGACGGTCTGCGGATTGACACGCTGTTCGGTTGTCGGCACCTGGATGCCGAGCATGAAGCCGGCAATTGTGACCGAGACGGCGAATACGACGAGAATCACGATGGAGGCACGGATCCATGCACGCTCCGTTGGATCGACGTGCATACTGAGCTTCTCAGCGCTTTCGGGTGCGCTCATATCGTCGTGCCCCGCGACAACATGATGATGTAGATGCTGAACCACATCAGCAACAGCACCACCACAAAAGCAGCTGCAAATGCAATGGTCCCACGAGGCTTGAACTCAGGCTCGACCGCGCTGTCGCCTTCGCCTTCGGTGGTCATGGTCCTCCCCACTCACTCAACGGCTTCGAATTCATATTGCCGGGCACGCATACGCAGCCGGCTGGCGCCATCGTAGAACGACGCGCTGTCTGATGTCGGGACCCATGGTCCCTTCGCCTTGGGACTATGGTCCCGAAAAGTCCCTTTCTGGGTCCCTTTTCTCAGGGACGATTGCGGGATATCAGGTGATTGGCAGAACCAGGGTCACGGTTGTTCCGGATCCGCTGCTCTGGACCGCCAGGTCGCCGCCGACATCGGCTGCACGCTGTTTGAGGTTGTTGAGGCCCATCCCGGCGTGGTCTCCGTCGACGTCGAAGCCGCGCCCGTGATCAATCACGGACACAGAGAGATTGTTGAAGCCACCCGTGACCAGTACGCGCACCACCGGGCTTTCCGAGTGTCGGAGCGCATTGCTGGTCGCCTCCTTGATGATGTGCAGCACAGCATCGGCCAAGTCGTTCCCGAACCCGTCCACCATCGCATCGACCGCAACCTCGACCTCGGCCGAGTAGGGCTCGGCGAGTTCCTCGACCAACTCACTCACTTCGATCTCGAGGTCCCGAGTGTGTGAACTCGGCTGCCGCAGATTGAAGATGAACTGCCGCAGTGAGGTGATGCAGTCGTCGACGCGCGCTACCTGGGTGCGAACGATTTCACGCTCGGGGGCGACTTCCATCGATTCAGCCAGACCCTGCAGAGACAAACCAACCGCAAAGAGGTCCTGGATGATGTCGTCATGCACATCGCGGGCGATTCGCGCCCGATCCTCCGCAATAGCGGCATCCCGCAGTCTCCGGTGGATCCTGACATTGGCCACAGCCGACCCGGCGATGATCGAAAGCGTCTCGATGGTGCCTTGGTCTTCTTCGCTGAAGCCGCCCGGCTTATCGGCGAGATAGATATTGCCGAAGAGTTCGTTGCGGGCACGCAGGGGAACGCCGAGAAAAGAATCCATCGCCGGGTGATGCTCCGGGAAGCCGGTCGAATCCGGATGCTCGGAGAGACGGTCTGTTCGCACGATTTCGCCGCGAGTGATAGCACCAAGGACGCCCATGCCCAGCGGCAGATGACCAATCTTACGGGCGCTTTCCGCATCGATCCCGCGGTGAATGAAATCCACCAGGAAGCCGTGGGATCCAACAACTCCCAGGGCACCGTACCGGGCTCCGGTCAGGCCCATTGCGATCTCGATCAGCGATTCCAACAAACCATGGAGCTCTCCTTGCTCAGAGACCTGGGCCGCGGCGTCGAGCAGCTCCGTGAAGCGGTCGCGTGACTCCATGGAATCCATGTCGGGCACGATACTCGCCCGGCTGGCTTGGGGCCGAACGTCCTCCGGGGTGGGGCGGTTGGGCGGGTACTTCCGACCTCGTCCTTGGTTAGCGTGTGCGAAGCGAGAGGATTGAAATTGCGAGTTCTGCTTGTCGACGATCATCCGGTGGTAAGGGAAGGGCTGCGCGCCTTGCTCACTTCTCAGGATGACATCGAGGTCGCAGGGGAGGCGGCCAGCGGAGCCTCCGCCATCAGAAGAGCCGGGTACGATTCACCGGACGTGGTCGTCATGGACGTGCGTCTCCCCGATATGAGCGGGGTTGCCGCATGTCGTACCATCGTTGAGCGATTCCCAGAGATCAAGGTACTCATGCTGTCATCGCATGTCGACGAGGAGACAGTCCACGAAGCGATTCTGGCGGGGGCATCCGGATACTTGGTGAAAAGGATCGATGGCGACCGAATTGTCGACGCAGTGCGGTCCGTGTGTGAAGGCGCTTCGGTTATAGATCCGGCGGCAACTGCAAAGCTATTCAACCAAATCCGCGGCCAGAGTGTCGGGGATCCCGTCTTCTCTCAGCTGTCGGAGCGCGAAGTGCGGATCCTCGAATTGATTGCAGACGGCTTGACAAATCGCGAAATCGCGGACCGCGTTTTCCTGGCGGAGAAGACCGTAAAGAACTACATCTCTCGTCTTCTGGCCAAGCTCGGCCTGCGAAACCGCAACGAGGCTGCCGCCTACATGGCACGCCGTATAGCCGATCGGGAGGCCAAGTACCCACCCGAAGACTGGATCGACGAATAGCGCTCCTGATGCGCTGAGTCGGGTCGTGGGCGCAGTAGGGTCTTGCATGAAATGGCAATTCGGGTACTCGTCGTTGACGATCATTTTGTGGTGCGCGCGGGCGTTGCCTCGTTCATAGACAGCCAGAGCGACATGAGCCTGGTGGGCGAAGCGGCAAACTGTGAGGATGCAGTGAGCGCCGCTGATTCGCTGCGGCCCGACGTCGTTTTGATGGACATCCGTCTCGATGAGTGTTCGGGAATCGATGCCTGCCGGAAGATCAAGGAAGCCAACCCGGGAATTCGCGTGGTGATGTTCACGACGTACGCCGATCTCGAGCTACTTCGCTCATCCATAGAGGCCGGAGCGTCCGGTTACGTCATCAAGCGGATGGCATTGAGTTCGCTGGTCGACACTATCCGCCGCGTCATGCGTGGCGAGGAACTCGTCATCGATAACCGAGCTCAAGCAGCCTTGGACGGAGGCGGGACCGAGGCGCACCTTGCGGAACGCCTGCGCCGGCTATCCCCGCAGGAGAGAAGGGTGCTGTCGCTGATTGCCGACGGTTTGACCAATCGTCAGATCGCCGACGAACTGAGCTTGGCTGAGAAGACCGTCAAGAACTACGTTTCCGCCTTGCTCCACAAACTCGACATGACTCGGCGCGCCGAAGCCGCGGCGTTTCGGGCCGCAATCGACGGCATGAACGATCTCGAGTAGGACGAGCCGGCGATCGGTTAGGCAGCTCGCTCTAAGCGGTAGACCGTACCCGTAGCCGAAAGAACGTAGGCCTCCCCGTCCGGGCCGACTCCAAACGAAGTGACCGCGCTTAGGTTGCCTGCGGGTAGCCACTCGCGCACATCACCATTCTTGTCGACACTCCTGACCCACCCCGAGCAATAGTCGGCAAAAAGGAAGTGTCCGGCGAGCTCGGGCATCGCCGAACCTCGATAGACCACTCCGCCGGTGACCGAGCATCCTTCGGAATGCGGGTACTCATACAGTGGAAGCACCAGGCCCGAGCGGTCGCACTCGCTCCGCTCGAAGCATTCTGTGCCCTCCATTATCGGCCATCCGAAGTTGGGGTTGCCTGCAGACCAGTCGACGACGTTGACCTCTTCAATCCTGTTTTGGCCAACGTCGCCGATCCACAGGTCGCCTCCGTCAAATGCCCACCGCCAGGGATTGCGCAGGCCGTAGGCCCACACTTCACCCTCCAGGTTTCCGGGTGGAATCGCATAGCCGTCGACCTCGGGACCCACGGCGACTCGCAACATGGCCCCGAGGAGGGTATCTGCACGTTGTCCCTGGCCGAACTGGTCGTTGGCTCCCCCACCATCTCCCAGACCGATCCAGAGATTGCCATCGGGCCCGAAGGCGATCATGCCGCCGTTGTGGTTCCCGGCAGGCTGGTCGACTCGCAATACCTCCGTGCGCGAGGCCGGATCGGCAACACCCCCAGGGGCCACCACTTGTTCGATGACGGTGTCTCCGTTGCGGCCCGAGTAGTGGATGTAGAAAAGACCGTTTGCGGCGTATTCCGGATGGAACGCCATCCCCAACAGGCCCTGCTCACCGCCAAAGGAAACGTCGGCCGAGATGTCGAGGAAGACACTTGGCCCACCTTCATCGAGTGACCAAACGACGCCGGGTTGGTCGACAACGAAGGTGCCCGTTGCTCCCGGAGCAGCGATGAGCAGAACCGGTTGGCGGAATCCATCTGCGAACTCCACCGCCTGGATTCTGAGGTCGTCGAGCGAACCGATCGGCAACGTCGTTGTCGTGGCTGTCGAAGTCGTGGCCGATGTGGTTTCAGGAGGCGGCGGGGCGGATGTCGTCTCGGGGCTCGTGATAGCGGACGATGAGGTTGTCGACGGAGAGGTGACGACCGACCCGGCCGGCTCATTGCCCACTGTTTCGCTCGAGCCGGCGCAGGACGTAGCGATCAGCAGGAGCACACCAAGAGAGATCATGAGGCGCATCGCCGTGACGCTACCCGAATCGCGGTCGTATGCGGACGAACGCTAGTCGGCCTCGGTACGTGCACCCTCGAACGACCAACGCTCCCGCGAAGCCCGCGCCTCATCGATATCGACCCTTGCCAGCAATGCAAGTCCGACCAGAAAGAATCCCGCCACCGAGAGGATGGCGGCGCGCCCCGATCCGGTCAGGGCGCTGATGGCGCCGAATACGAGGGGACCTATGCCGGAGAGCTTGGAGAACACGGAGAAGAACCCAAAGAACTCGGCCGACGCCTCCTCCGGAATCATCGTGCCGTACAGCGAACGCGACAGCGCCTGAACACCGCCGAGAACAAAACCGACGATTGCCGCCAGCACCAGGAAGCCGGCCGCAGATCCCTTCGGCAGAAAGAAGGCCATTACCGCCAGGCCGGTCCAGATGACGAGCGTCATCATCACGGCCCGCTTGGGACCGGTACGGCCGGCTATGGCACCAAACATCAGAGCACCAAAGAATGCGATGAACTGGACTATCAAGAAGGCAAGCGCGATGGTCTCCAACTCCAGATTCAGCGTGTCCTCGGCATAGGGCCCGGAGACGGCGATGACCGTGCCGGTGCCGGAGTTGTAAACGATGAAGGCAACCACGAAGAGGAGCAACTGCGGGAACCCTCTGAGCTTGCGCGTTGTGCTGACGGTACGCCCAAATCCAATTGCGATGTAGTCCCGGAGCGACATCTGCTCCGCAGTAGCTGGTCCATCCTCCGGAAGCCGACTCAGAGAAAAGACCGAAAAGCCGATCCACCAGATGCCGGATCCAAAGATGCCGATGCGGGCTGCGAGGCTCTCAGTGAGAGTGGCGCCGGCTTCGTCGCTGGAGAACATGATGAGCGCAAGAGCGAAGATCAGATAGAGCCCGCCTCCCAGGTAGCCGAGAGCGAAGCCCTTCGAGGAGACTTTGTCGATCGTCTCGTCGGTGGCGATCTCGGGTAGGAAACCGTCATAGAAAACGTTTGCCGCCACGAATCCGAACTGGCCGATAAGGGTTATCAGCAAGAACAGTGGCACCTGACCGTCCGGGACGAATGGGGTCACGAGCACAAAAGCCGCCCCCAACATCATGAAGCTGCGGAGATAGCGCTTTTTCGCCTCGGCAAAATCGGCCATAGCTCCGAGCACCGGCATGGCGAGCATGAGAAGGATGCTGCCGATGCCCACGAGAATCGAAAACAGTGCCTCCCCCGACAGGCCCCAGTAGCGATCGTCCGGCATGATGGTGCCCGTGAAGAACGCGCCGATCACCGCGCCGAAGATGGTGATGTAGGCCGAATTTGCCCAGTCGTACATCGCCCATCCGAATACCACTTTGGGGCTATTCCGCACAGAGGTGTTCGAGGCATTGATGTCCACGAATTCAAGCTAGCATCGGCGACAAGTCGGCAACGGCAGGACCCAGGCAACCAGGGCGGAATGCATCCGACAGGGAATCGACGAATCCAGCGGCGGCGCCCCGGTGGACCGCGTCACCACGCTTGCGTTGATCACAGAGCTGCATGTACCACGAGTGACAACATCGACACTCAGGCTGCCTTCGAGGGGGTTTGTGGCGGAATCGCCTCTCCCCCCCTGGGGCCCGTTCCAGGCCGCAGCGCCAGAGCGGGCCCCTCGATCAGCCGCATGGACAAGAGTCCGGCAAGGGCCGTAACCATGATTGCGAGTACCATCGAAACGAAGAACCCTCCCGTCCCGACGAATACCTGCTGGATCGGGAACGCCCATAGATAGACCCCGTAGCTGATGTCGCCGCGGCGAGCTACCGCTGCGCCGAGCCGCGATGGACGAGAACCGAATCCCAGGACAAGGATCGGTAGTGCTGCCCACAGAATGGGTCGGCCTATTTCGACAGTCAGGAATGCACCCAGCGCGAGCACCCCAGCTGCTGACAGAGCAACCGCGCTCGTAATGCGAGGTAGCAAGCCATAGGCATGGATGGTTGCCCCCGTGAAGAAAGTTGCACCGAGCCCGAACGCGTTGCTGAGCGCGTAGCCACTCGGATCTGGGGAAACGTACCACAGCAGGCCGCTGACAACGGCGAGGACCGGGAATGCGAGTCGTGTGCGGCTTGGAAGATAGAAGGCCGCGATGCTGAGCACGGCGTACATCGCAAGCTCGACAGGCAGCGACCAAAGTGACAGATTGACATAGGAACTGAGACGGCCGACGAAAACTCCCGGCAGGTCGTACTCAATGCCAAAAACCAAGAGCGCATTCCTCAGGTACCGCCACGTCCGGGAATCAGCGAAGTACTCAGAGGTCTCTAGCGCTGTCGCGATTGGGCCAATCACGAAAACGGTCAGCACGACCGTCACGAATAGTGCAGGAAGGATCCGCAGCCCACGTTTGGTCCAGTACCGGGTGATGTCCGGGTCGCCGGACCAACTCCCGGCAATGAAGTAGCCGCTAATGGCAAAGAATACGAAGACACAAAGGGGCCCCAGCTCGCCATACGAGCCTAACGACGGCTGCGGTCGCCCGGCCACGAGGAAATGGTGGCTCACCAGAACGCCGAACGCTGCCAGCAGCCGTATTGCATCGAAGGTGGTTTGGGTGCGGGGAGCTAGATCCTGCGGCTTGGCAAGAGAGTGCACTGTGGAAGCGGCCTTTCCCATGCGGATGTATCGGCCCAAGAACCGCATTGAATTGAGGAGAACGTCTGCTGCATGACGCTGCGATGCAGCGGCCTTTCTGACGAATCAATCTGAGTTCTTCCCGTCATCGGCCGGGATGACCTAGAACTTGGTTTTGCGCTCCTACACCAAAGCCAATAGCGCCCATCCGGGGATGGTGCGCTCATCGTTCTTCAAGCTGCTCTCCCTCGTCCTGTCCCCGCGGGAGGGTAAGGAACCGCGGCAGCAGATGACGAGGAGCTGTTATCCACACGGTCGCTCCGCCGAGCGCATGGATTCAGTCAACGCTTCCGCTGGAACGCGCCAGCAGGACACGAAGCGCTTCGTTGACTGCCTCGGGTTGTTCGATCGGTGCGACGTGTCCGGCGCCCGGCACGATGGTCAAGGCGGCGTCGGGCAGAGCGACTGCCATTGCCTCCGCCTCTGTCGGAGGAGTGACAGCATCCTGCTCACCAACGATCACGGCGACCGGTACCGAAACCGAGCGAAGCACCGCAGTGCGATCAGGCCGATCCCGCATTCCGCCGAGGGCGCCCACGATGGTCTCATACGGACAAGCCTCAACCATGGATCGGAGCCGGGCCCGAACCGCAATCGTCGCTTGCGGCCCGAGCAGGGCGCTCTCCATGGCTTCTGCGATGGCGACTCGCCCGTCGTCGAGCAGACGCTCGGCCATTGCGTCACGACCTGCTTTGGCTTCTTCTGAATCGGCGCCCGATCGAGTGTCGATCAACGCCAGCGAACGCATCCGATGCGGATACATATCGGCAAAAGCCATTGCGACGTAGCCACCCATGGATAGTCCGATGATGTCGGCTTGCTCGGCCGAAACGAGATCGAGAACTGCCGCCAGATCGTCTGCGTGCTGCTCTACGGTCAGCGGCGCTCCCGTCACCGGGGCAGAACGACCGAACCCGCGCAGATCGATCGCAATACAGCGGCGCAGGGACCCGAGATCTTCGAGCTGCTCGATCCACATCGAAGAGTCGAGCGGGAAGCCGTGGATGAACAGTGCCACCGGCCCCTCGCCATTCTGCCGAATATGCAGTCTCGTCCCGTTGACCTCTGCGTAAGGCATGGTTCCCTCCTACAGGCCCCTCCGCCGTGCTTCTTCCCGGATAGCGTCGTCGCTATATCTCATGATTGCGGGATCCCATTCGACCTGCCGGGGTGGCGCCTCGTCTGTTTGCTCCAGCAACTCAGAAACCCGATCGCGCAGGGTCCGCGCCCATGCCCGCCCAGTTGCCGTTTGCTCGTGCGATAGCGTCCCATCGGCATTCGCCACGTAGACCCGGGCTTCGATCTGGGGATTGGTACGCGAACCCCGCTCACCGTAGACCATTACCACAGAACCGACGGGGACGTCCTGAACACCCCCGGCGGCGATGAACTCGCCGTCGAATGCCCATCCGGACGACTTCGCTTCATCCACGTGCGCAATGATCTTCGCCCAGTTCTTGTGGCGGACGTCACCGACCAGCGGGATCTCAACAGCGATCATCGCATCCATGGTGGACACTGTAGGGGCGAAGCGAGATTCCTCGCGGCTCGACATAGTCTGGGCAGTATCAGAAGCGGCTCAATGAGAAGGGGGCGGTGCCTCGAGCCACCGCCCCCTTCTCTGCACTAGACCGTCTCAGAGAGCTGTGATCCTCCCTTCACCTCCCTCGGGGTAGTCGGCCGCACTGATGGTGCCGCCCAGTTCGTCCTGGATGTAGTTGCTCAATGCCTGTTGATAGCTGACACCCAGGAGCGTGATTGGGGCATCGCGGTACGGATACTGATCACCGCCCCGCGCCAGGAAGTCGATCGTGGCGATTGTCACATCCGCCCCGGCGACGACGTTGCCGCTGGTAACGATTTGCGTTCCGCCGTCGAGGGTCACCTCTGTGACCCGGGTGCCCGCAGTGAGCACGACGCCGTCGTCGTCGACAACCTGAGCGGTGCCGTCGGGGTCATACGTGAAGCTGAAACCGGCTACTTGGGCAAACCGGCCGCTTACATTCTCGACCTGTGATACTGCGTTCTCGAGTATCTCCTTGAACTGAGCACGCGGGATGTCCGGGATAACAGTCACGAAGTTCGGGAACGGCAGCACATCGAACGTATCCAGCTCTGTGATGTCGCCGGCCGGGATGACGGCATCGTTGCGCATTCCCCCACCGTTCTGGAGAGCAACATCGGGAACCGGCACCCCGAAGCCGGCGGCCAGCTCACCTGCCTGCCACAACAGTGAATCCGCAGCCAGGTTGCCTAGGTTCGATTCCATTGTCCGTACGGTGCTGCGTCGTCCGTCGAGCGCCACTTCCGATGTCCCGACGATCGTCGTTGCCAGGTCGGCAAGATGGTTGGCGACCGGCGTTTCTACCTGCGCCAACAGAGTTGCATCCTGGGCTTGGCCCATCACTGCAATCGGGCCGCTACCGGTGTCGACACCCGCAAGCGTCCCATTGGAGGTGAACGCGACCGTGAGGTTGCCGAGATAGCGGTACTGGCCGCTGGTAGTGACGATCGGCACCTTCATGCCATCGGCGTTGTCGGCCCAGATCGGATACGGCCCGAACAGGTCTTCCTCGTCGCCGGGGATGAGCTTGGTGTCGGCGTTGGCCAGGAGCTCGTCGCCGCCACCGGCAATCATCACATCGACGCCGGACAGTTCGGCCGCCAGAGCCGCATCTTCGTCGACATCCTGCAGATGGCTGATGACGACGATGATCTCGGCGCCGTCGGCCTCGAGCAGATCGATTTGGGTCTGTATGTTGCCGGCGACATCCGTGTCGACGATCACGTCGCGCGGGCTCGAGACCGACGTGATCGCAGGAGTCGTGGCTCCAACGACGCCGATCTTATAGCCGTTGACTTCGACCATCGTGCTCGGTTTGATCGTCCCTGCCGTCACGAGTGCGTTCAGCCCCGGCTCGTTGCTGAAGTCGAGGTTCGAGCTGACGTACGGAGGTGGCGACGTATAGGCACCGATGAACTCGGCGAGTACATCTGGACCGAAATCGAAGTCGTGGTTGCCAAGCGCGATGGCGTCGTAGTCGAACGCCTCCAACGCGATTGGATCGAACCACGTATCGAGCGCTTCGCTGGCGGAGTACTCCGGACCAGCCAAGAAGTTGTCACCGGATGACAGCAGAAGCGTGCCGATCTCATTCCCCGCGGTCGCCGTGCGCACGTCATCGAGGACGGTCTGGAAGCGAGCGACGCCGCCTACACCGTCGTCATCGAGCAACTCGGACTCACCGTCGTTGTTGTGCATGATCGTCAGAGCAAACAACGGGTCGAGCGCACTCCACCCAAAGGTGCGCGCCAGGAAGGTCGCCATTTGTGCGCGCGTGATGGTGTCGTTGACGCAGAAACGGTCTGCCGCCGGTGGATTGCAGCCGACGGTGATCCCGACCCAGCGGATGGCGTTGATGTTCGACTCGTGGACGCTGCTGGAATCATCGGTGAACAGGTCGAGCGGAGCTTCCTCCAGATTCAATGCACGGGTCAAGAACGTCGCCATCTGACCTCGAGTCACGCTGTCATCAGGGCAGTAGTTGTCGTTGGCCGGCGGATTGCATCCGGCCGTGATGCCGGCTGCTGCCACTGAGTTGATGTCGTCCTCGAAGATCGATGCATCGTCATCCGTGAAGTAGTCGGTCGCAGCTGCGGGCAGGCCCAACGCGCGAGTCAGGAACGCTGCCATTTGGCCGCGCGTTACCGGGTCGTCCGGCCCAAACTCGTCATTGGCGGGTGGGTTGTTGCCGGCGGTTATCCCGGCGGCGGCGATCAACTCGATATTCGCCTCATGAACGTTGCCATCGTCATCGGTGAAGCGGTCACCGGTGAACGTCGCCAAACCCTCTATCTGGCCTCGAATCTCGCCGGTTGGGTTGGCGACGGTGTGCACGTTCACGTAGGTCGTGCCGTCGCGCATGGCCTGAGCGAGGTCCGCCATCGTGCCGGAAGCGAGGTCCGACTCCGTTATCGTGCCGCGCCGCAGTACGCCATCTACGTCTTTGCCCGTGTTGGGTCCGAACAACGGCGCCAACACCGGCCCGTCGGTCCCGGCGGCACCGCTGTGGATGTGCGCTCCGGTTGCATCAATCAGATTGTTGACAATCACCACATATTCGAGGCCGGTTCCATCAGCGCTCCACGAAAACCCGGCGGCACCAGACGCGCCGGTTGTGACCGGCGTTGTTTCGTTGGCACCGGACAGCGTTGTGTAGAAATCCACTGAATCCGTTGCCGCCCCTGCAGCCGGTCCCAGCGCCAGCAGCGGAACGAGTAGTACCAGCGCACTCAATAGAGATATCGATCTCTTCACGTCATCCCCTTCCTACGCCTCGGTGCGATGCCGAGGCCCGTCTTCGGACATTTCCGATCCTGTTGCACCTCCTGCCGGCTACCGATTCCACGTGTACTCAACACAGCATCGAATCGACTCCAGCTTGAACTATCGACCCTTCCGAAGCTACCCGCCCGGAGTGAATCTGGGCGCGCTATCTCGTCGTATCAACCGGCGTCACTCATCCCGAAGCATCGTGACGGTCGAGGAATTCGTAGATCTCCGTCGCGTCGACTCCGGGGATGGTCTCCACGGGCATTGCCGCGAGTACGTGACTGTTGGGGCGAACGGACGGGAACGCCCAGCCTTCCCAACGTTCAGCGAGGTCATCGCTGGGCCGACGACAACACATCCCATCCGGACACTTGGAAACCGAGCGACGATTCGTCTCTCTGCCCCGGAAGAATTGGGCGTCATTGAACGCGACACCGATAGTTATGGCATGCGGCGGCTGTCGCGAATCGTCGACCCTCGTGCTGCACCAAAAAGTCCCGCTTGGGGTATCCGTGTACTGGTGGTGGATCGAATAGCGATCCTCCGAACGGAACACCTGTCGCGTCCCCCATTCGCGACAGAGTCGTTGTCCTTCGATGGCGCCCACGGAATTGCGGGGGAATGGGACGCCGTTGTTCTCGTAGGCCTTCCAGATGATCCCTAGTTCATCGGAGCGTACGAAGTGGACTTCGAGATCGATGTGATGGGTAACCAGGTTGGTGAACCGATGCGCCGCCATCTCGTAGGACACATAGAAAGCGTCTCGAATGTCTTCGACGGCGAGATTGCGATCCGACTTCGCTTTCTGCAGGAAAGGAACCAGCGACACCTCGGGCATCAGGGTTGCCCCGGCGAAGTAGTTGGCTTCGACCCGCTGCCGCAGGAACTCGGCGAAATCCTTTGGTTCGGGATGATCAAGCGCAAAATGGCCCAACGTCTGGAGCACAACGGACCGGCTCGCCCGCACCGAGATCGAATCCCGCTGCGGGATGTATATCCGTCGATTGCGTAGATCGGTCAGCGAGCGGACCGCCGATGGCAGTTCCCGGGAGCGGTGAACCGTGAACCCGAACAGCGCCGCCATCGCCTGAATGGTGCCTTCGGTGAACCCCCCGCCGCTGTAGCCTGCTCCCGCAACTGCGTCGGCGGCAATATGCTCGATGTCGGCGAAGTAATTGCCTCGCTCTCGCATCTCGGCTCTGAGCTCCGAGTTTGCGATCCTCGCTTCTTCGCGGGTCGCCATCGTGGCTTGAGCGCGACCTTTGAGCTCGTTGTAGAGCCCGAGAATGTGTTCGAGCGCGACATCGGGCAACTTGGCGTTGGGCTTGAGCAGCGGTAGTTCCAACTGGCGGTAGACCGGATCCTCCTGCGCCTTGATTAGCCCTATCTCCAGCCGAGCTCGTTTCGTCGGGGCGTCCGGGAGCAGTAGATCACCAGCTCCAACGTCGAGAGCCTCGGCCAGGGCGTTGATCAGACCAAGACGCGGTTCCCGCTTTCCGTTCTCGAGCATCGACAGATACGGAGCCGGCCTACCCACGGCTTCCCCGAGCTCGTCAAGAGTCATCCCGGCCCTTCTCCGGTAGTAACGGATGCGGTGTCCAAGAACGAGAGAATCGATGCTGTCCTGTCCCATGAATCCTGACAATACATGCGACCATCGATAATTTCGACCGATCTTGCAGAAGATCTGCTTTGATCCGCGACCGAGTGGTGGTGGAATTGGCCGAGACGCCGGATAGGAGTACGAATGGCCGTTCAGATAGCGGGTGCTGACGTCGAACGCTCTGCGGAGGTACTGACTGATGAGGCGCTCGACTTCGTCGCCGAATTACACCGTCGCTTTGATCGCCGCAGACGGGAACTACTGGCGGCCCGTCGCGATCGTCAGGAGCGACTCGACACCGGCGAGATGCCCGATTTCCTCGTGGCGACCGCCGACGTGCGCAACTCGGAGTGGCAGGTAGCACCCGCGCCGCCGGATCTACAGGATCGCCGGGTCGAAATCACCGGACCTGTCGAGCGCAAGATGATGATCAACGCTCTCAACTCCGGCGCTCGCGTCTTCATGGCCGACTTCGAAGACAGCGCCTCGCCCACTTGGGCGAACATGGTCGGAGGACAGGTCAACTTGATGGATGCAGTGCGACGCACCATCGAGTTCGACTCGCCAGATGGGCGCAAGTATCGCCTCAACGATGAGACCGCAACCTTGCTGGTTCGGCCTCGCGGCTGGCACTTGCCCGAGAAGCATGCCTTGATCGATGGTTCGCCGGTGTCCGGTGGTTTGTTCGATTTTGGCCTCTACTTCTTCAACAACGCAGCCGAGTTACTGGCCCGCGGCAGCGGTCCGTACTTCTACCTGCCCAAGCTCGAAAGCCATCTCGAGGCCCGGCTGTGGAACGACGTATTCGTTGTGGCTCAAGATCTGCTGGGCATCGCTCAGGGCACGATCCGGGCAACCGTTCTCATCGAAACCATCTTGGCTGCGTTCGAGATGGAGGAGATCCTCTACGAGTTGCGCGAACACTCATCTGGACTCAATGCCGGACGCTGGGACTACCAGTTCTCGATGATCAAGAAATTCCGCAATCGTTCGGACATGCTTCTCCCCGATCGTGCCCAGGTGACGATGACTGTGCCTTTCATGAGGGCCTATACGGAGCTTCTCATCAAGACCTGTCACAAGCGCGGCGCCCATGCGATGGGTGGCATGGCAGCCTTCATCCCCAGTCGCCGCAACGAGGAGATCAACCGACGGGCCTTCGCCAAGGTACGGGAGGACAAGGAGTTGGAGTCGCGCAACGGCCACGACGGCACTTGGGTCGCTCACCCCGATCTGGTCCCGCTGGCTACCGAGGTATTCGCTGAGGTCCTCGGCGACCGTCCCAATCAGCTCGACAAGCAGCGCGACGAAGTGGTGCCGAACGCCGCAGCGCTGCTCGATGTCTCCGTGGAGGGTGGCTCGATCACCGATGCAGGTGTGCGCATGAATGTCGACGTTGCCATCCAATACCTTGCTTCATGGCTGCGAGGCAACGGAGCGGCCGCCATATACAACCTGATGGAAGACGCGGCAACAGCCGAGATCTCACGCTCCCAACTGTGGCAGTGGTTGCACAATGATGTGACAACGGTGGAGGGCACACCGGTCACGGCAAAGACCATCCACGAGATCGCGGATGAAGAACTGGCGCGGATGCGACGCGAGTTTGGCGACGAGAACTACGCAAACGGAAGATTCGAGGAGGCCCGCAAGCTCTTGGAGGAAGTGGCAATCAGCGCCGACTTCCCCGAGTTCCTGACCCTGCCCGCATACGAGTTGATCGACTGAGCCCCCGAACGGAGGAGACCCACCGTGGCCAGCTTTGAGCAAAGAGCAGAAGAGATCCGCAAGGACTGGGAAACCAATCCGCGTTGGAAGGACGTAGCGCGCGACTACACGGCTGAGGAAGTCGTTCGCCTTCAGGGCTCGTTCACCGTCGAGCAGACCGTCGCTCGCAAGGGAGCCGAACGACTGTGGCATTTACTCGAGACAGAGGACTACATCAACGCGCTCGGCGCAATGTCGGGCATGCAGGCCGTGCAGATGGCCAAGGCCGGGTTGAAGGCCATCTACCTGTCCGGATGGCAAGTTGCCGGAGATGCCAACCTCTCTGAACAGATCTATCCAGATCAGTCCCTGTATCCCGCCAATTCGGCCCCGTCACTCGTACGACGCATCAACAACGCATTCCTCCGAATGGACGAGATCGAATGGTCCGAGGGAAGCCGCGAACACGACTACATGCTGCCGATCGTCGCCGATGCCGAAGCAGGTTTCGGCGGTACGCTCAACGCCTTCGAACTGGCCAAGGGCTTCATCACTGCGGGCGCTGCCGGCATCCATTACGAAGACCAGCTCGCCGCCGAGAAGAAGTGCGGCCACATGGGCGGAAAGGTGCTCATCCCAACATCGCAGCACGTCCGTACCTTGCTGGCGGCGCGCCTCGCAGCCGACGTGCTCAATGTGCCGACCATCGTCGTTGCCCGTACCGATTCGTTGGCGGCGACCTTGCTCACCAACGACATCGACGAGCGCGACCAGCAGTTCGTGACCGGGGAACGGACCAGCGAGGGCTTCTTCACGGTCAGGAACGGGATGGACGCTGCCATCTCCCGCGGTTTGGCATATGCGCCATACGCCGATTTGATCTGGTGTGAGACTTCGCATCCCGACCTGGACGAAGCCGCCCGGTTCGCCGAGGCGATCAGGAGCGAGTACCCGGACAAGATGCTGGCGTACAACTGCTCCCCGTCGTTCAACTGGAAGGCAAATCTCGACGATGCCACCATTGCGTCGTTCCAGAAGGAACTCGGCGCGATGGGTTATCGCTTCCAGTTCATCACCCTGGCCGGCTTCCATGCCCTCAACGCAACGATGTTCGAACTCGCCAGGGGCTATGCGTCGGAAGGCATGACGGCTTACGTCAAGATCCAGGAGCACGAATTCGCCATGGAGAGTGCTGGCTACACGGCAACCCGTCACCAGCGCGAGGTTGGTGCCGGCTACTTCGACACCGTCGCCACCACGATCAGCGGCGGGACGGCTTCCACGTTGGCACTCGAGGGATCAACCGAAGAGGAGCAGTTCTAGCGTTTCGGGCGAGCAACTGAAACATGCTGCTCTCAATCCACTCTGGCGTACCTGAGCACCCCATAGGGGTCCTATGTACGCCTGACGTACTCCTTTCAGGCGGTATCGGCCTCGTAGAGGTGTCGAATCGTCTCGCAGCCGAGGCGCGCCAGTTTCTCGATCGCCTCACCACCATGGGCGAATTGCTCTTCGGGATCGAACTCCCCCGACTCGCCGCTCACCTCGAGGACGTTGTCGAGGACCACGGAGGCGCCTCCGGCGCGCAGTCCCCAGATCCGGGCCAGAACCAGGATCAAGCTCGCTTCCATCTCTGCACCCAGGACGTTGAGGCGCTTCAGGTCTTCGAAGTGATCTCGCCACCAGCTCTGCCAGAAATCACCAAATGATGACCCCGGCCGGGGGTGACGCGCATAGAAAGTGTCCGCGGTGCGCGTGGTCCCGATGTGGTACCGATAGCCCAGGCCCTCGGCAGCGGCGGCAGCGGCAGCGACAACCTGGTGATCAGCAACGGCGGGATACTCCGGCGGGGCATAGCCATGCGACGCACCATCGAGACGCATCGCCGAATCGAATATGGCCATGTCTCCGTTGGCGACATGGTCCAGGAACGTCCCGCAGGTGCCGACCCGGAAGAACGTCGTCGCGCCGCATCGTGCGAGCTCTTCGACGGCAATTGCCGTCGAAGGGGCACCAATCCCGGTCGACGTACAACTAATCGGAACGCCTTTGTAGGTGCCGGTGTAGGTCACGTACTCACGATTCGTTGCGATGTGGTTCGCCTCATCCCAGAAGGATGCGATCGTCTCGACCCGCCCCGGGTCACCGGGGAGTAGCACATAGGGCGCCACATCACCGCTGTCGATCTGAAGGTGGTACTGCAGAGCCATTCTTGCTCCTCCGGTCGCTCTCGTCGGCTTCCCGGCCATTCTTGCGCATCTGATGTAGCCCACGATCCAGCGACCGTGGGAATGGGACGGCGCACAGAAGAAACATGCAGATCTCCGCATGCACGTGTGATAGATTGCCGCCCCGTAGCCACACCATCGATGAGGAGTTGCATTGATTCCAGCTCAGCAGACTGCCATAGAACAGGTGCCCGCGACCGATTGGCGCCGGTGGCAGGAAACCACGGAAGGGATTCTTCTCGACGTTCGCGAGCCACTGGAATGGGCGCAAGGAACTCTGCCTGGGACCATCACTCTCTCCCTCTCACATCTGCCGGCGAGTCTTGGCCAACTCGACCCGGACCAGCCCGTCTTGGTCGTCTGCCGCGCCGGTAATCGCAGCCAGTTGGCGGCCCAGTTCCTCGTCAATAACGGCTTTGCCCAGGTCGCCAACCTGGCAGGTGGACTCAGACAGATCGGCCTCGCATGAAGTCCTATCGCACCCGCATCGTCGCAGCCGTTCTCGCGGGCACCATGATGTTGGCATCGTGCGGCGGCTCGAACGCGACCGAGACGGGCCTCCAGCTGACCCCTGTCGACGAAGTGTCGGAGATCGTCGAAAACCCGCCGGAGGATCTCGTCATTCTCGACATTCGGACCCCAGAGGAGTTTGCCGCCGGCCACATTGCCGGGGCGATCAACATCGACTATTACGCAGGCGACTTCGAGCAGCGTCTTGGCGCCCTCGACCTCGATGTCCCATACGTCATGTACTGCAACTCGGGTAATCGCTCATCCAATGCCCTTCCGCTGATGGACTCGATCGGATTCTCCGAGGTCTATGAGCTCGACGGGGGAATCCAGGCTTGGTTTGGCGCCGGGCTGCCCGTCCAGCAGTAGCCCAGATACCCTCAAAGCGGCTCCAGCACTCCCCCAACAGAGCTCACCGATGATGCGGCCACGGCTTGGAGCGGGAGAAGACCTCCTACGTCCTCCGGCCGGCGCGGTTATGGAGCCCGACGCGGGCTTCTGGATTCCTTCGGCCTTGTTGTTGCCGCCCTCGCCGGCGCGGTCGAATGACGCCACGCCCGCAGCGGCGCCTCCGCGGATCGATCCCGACCGCTGCTTAGGTGCGCCGGCAGTGGAGGCACAGAATGAAGAGTTCGAGGTCATACCACCCTGTGTCTGATCCGCGAGGCATCCCGCACTAGCGTGATGGAGATGTATCGGATCCCTGTCGTGGCCTTGATCGTTGCCGTGTCGGGCTGTGCGGCAAGTACCACAATCGATCCTGCGGGACCTCTCGAAGAACCCGACAGGGCCCCGATCGGC
>JARFRN010000057.1 GCA_029287195.1 Acidimicrobiia bacterium
CTTCCGTACCGCCCCGCCCGACAATCTGCAGGGTCAGGTTCACGCTGACCTCATTGCTGAAGACGGCGCTTCGAGTGTCGCTATCGCCTACCGCTCGGATGAGTACGGTCTCGGCCTGGCCACAGCGGTCAAGGACCAGCTCGAGGCCAGCGGTGTAACCGTTACCGAGTTCATCGAGTTCGACAAGGACGGCACCAGCTTCGACGCTGAGGCTGCCCAGATCGCGGCGGCAGGCGTAGACGCCATTTCACTGATTCCGTTTGCTGAGGGCGCTGCCTTTGTGCAGGCACTGATCGAGGCCGGTGTCGGTCCGGCGGAGGTGCAGCTATACGTTGCCGACGGTTTCAAGGACAATGTCCCGGCTGAGGCGATCGATCCCAACAACCTCGCGGTAATCGAGGGTGTGCGGGCGACCGCACCGTCGGTGGCTCCGCCGGATGGCGAACCCACGTTCGCCGAGCGGTTCGCGGCATTTGCCCCGGATACCGCGACCATCTTCAGCGCTCACTCGTTCGACTGCGCCACAGTAATGGTGCTGGCGGCCGAAGCCGCAGGTTCCACCAACTCGGTTGATATCGCGGCTGCCGTCAACGATGTGACGCGCGGCGGCGAGAAGTGCACTTCCTACGCGGCTTGCCATGCGCTGCTGCAACAGGGTGTTGACATCGACTACGACGGCGCCGCCGGCCCGCTCGACTTCGTCGATGTTGGTGAGCCCGGGAAAGGTGCATACGACATATTCACGTATGACGCCGAAGGCGTGGCCAACACCGACGAGACGGTCACTATCCCATAGTCGCCGGTTTCCACGACTGTGAGTCAGGGGCCCGGTCATTCGACCGGGCCCCTTTCTCGCGCATTCCCGTTCTGACGGCGGCGGCACCCGGCGGCCGAGGTTCACTCAGGAGCGTTGTTCACTCGGCTCGACCGAGTGTCCCCAGGTAGAGGTCGATGATCTTGGGATCGTGGAGTAGCTCGTGACCGGGGCCGGTATAGGCGTTCTTGCCTTGATCCATTACGTAGGCGCGGTCACAGATTTGGAGACAGCGTCGCGCATTCTGCTCCACCATGATGATGGAAACTCCGCTGTCGCAGATCTCACGAACTCGGTCGAAGACGTGATCCTGGTTGGCCGGCGATAGGCCGGCCGAGGGCTCGTCGAGGAGCAGCACGTCGGGGTTCATCATCAGCGCTCGTCCCATTGCCAGCATCTGGCGTTCTCCACCCGACATGAAGCCCGCCCGCAGATCGCTCTTTGTACGGAGGTGCGGAAACAACTCGAGCACCGTCGGGAGGCGCTCGTCCCACGCCTCGGGATCGAGATAGAGACCCATCCGCAGATTCTCTTCCGCCGTCAATGTCTCGAAGACGTTGGCCCGCTGCGGAACATAGCCGACCCCTCGGGCCACTAACTCGTGGGCGGCGAGATTGGTGATGTCCTCTCCTCGCATCGTGACCTGGCCTTCCTTGATGCTCACCAGCCCAAAGAGTGCCTTGACCAGGGTGGACTTCCCGGCACCGTTGGGACCGATGATTCCGACCAGCTCGCCGCTACCGAGCGTCAGATCGACACCGGTGAGGATGTCCACACCTGGGAGGTAGCCGGCAACCACACCCTCGGCAACGATTGTGGTCTCGTGCTCGCTCATGGAGCTTCCCCGTGGTGCCGCCCCAGGTAAGCATCTATCACGTCCGGATTACTGGCAATGTGCCCCGGGGGGCCTTCAGCGATCACCTTGCCCTGGGCCATGACGATTACCCAGTCGCTGATCTCTTGGACGACATCCATGTCGTGCTCGATGAAGATCACGGTCTTCCCGTCCTTCCGCAGCCCGGTGATATGGCCCAGTAGCGACTGGGTCAGCGCCGGATTGACGCCCGCCATGGGCTCGTCGAGCATGATCACATCCGGAGCGACCATCAAGGCGCGCGCCATCTCGAGCAGTTTCCGCTGACCGCCCGACAGGCTGCCGGCGTACTCGTCTCTCATCTGATCCAGACCGAAGCGCTCCAGCGAAGCCACGGCGGTCTTTGCATTGGCCGCTTCGATGTGCCGCCACCGGCCGAACAGCGCTCCCCAGAAGGACTCGCCAACATGGTCCTTGGTGGCGACCATCATGTTCTCCATGACGGTCAGCCGCGACAGCGACTTGGTGAGCTGGAACGTCCTGACCATCCCGGAGCGGGCGATCCGGAATGACGGAATCCCCACCAGTGGCCCGCCGTTGAGGTGCCACTCGCCATGACTCGGGCGATCAAATCCGGTGAGCAGGTTGAACAGTGTCGTCTTGCCCGCACCGTTGGGACCGATCAGGGACGTGATCGTGCCTCGTTCGACCTCGAGGTGCTCCACGTCGACCGCGTGCAAGCCACCAAAGAAGCGCTGCAAGCCGTGTGCCTCGAGTATCGGATCGGGTTTGAGAACACCGGGTTCGGGCGCAACATCGGCCAAGCCGGGATGCCTATCGACCATCGATCAACATCTCCTCCCGCTTGCCGAATAGACCCTGAGGACGGTAGATCATCAGCCACATCAGCCCGATCCCGAACAGGGCGAACCGAATCGGGCCGACATCGGTGGCGTCGAATACATCGAGGAAACCAATTTCCATGTCGACGATTAGGGCGGTCATCAAGCCGTCGAGGAATTCGAACAGGAACCAGAAGATCATCGAACCGACGATCGGGCCTGCCAGCGTTCCCGGCCCGCCGAGGATGACGATGGTGAATGCGTAGAACGTGAGCAATGGGATGTAGAAATCGGGGTTGGTGTTCTGCTGGTCGATGGCGAGCAACATGCCGGCCAGGGCACCAATGGCGCCGCCGATCATGAGGCTCTGCAGCTTGTAACCGAAGACGTTCTTGCCCAGGCTGAGAGCGGCATCTTCGTCTTCCCGGATGGCGCGGATTGCCCGACCCCATGGGCTGCGAGTCAGCTTCCACATGAAAACGGTGGCAAGGGCCACCAGACCCCAGCCGAGGAGCAGTACCCAGACAGTCCGCTCGTCGAAGCGGAAGCGGCCGATTCCGTACAGCCCCGTCGGGATGGGGTTCAGGTCGAAGAACTCGTCGGCAAAGGCTTGGATGCCGAAGATGCCCTTGGTCAGAGGCGCCGCCCACGAAGAGCGCACAGTCAGTCGGAGGATTTCCCCAGCGGCGATGGTCACAATGGCCAGGTAGTCGGCCCGTAGCCGCAGGGTGGGAAAGCCGAGTATCAGGCCGAGGATCACGGCTGCGAGTATTCCGACGGGAATACCCAGCCAAAGGGAGCCGCCGAGGTCAACCGTGATTGCCATCCCATAGGCACCCACGAGCATCGATGCAACGTGGCCGAAGTTGAGCAAACCGGTGTACCCAAACTGCAGATTGAGCCCGATCGATGAGAGTGCGTATGCGGCAGCCGGGACCCCAATGGCCGTGCGCCCCGCATCGATGAGGATCTTGACGATATCCATCAGCCGATCCTCTCCTTGA
>JARFRN010000278.1 GCA_029287195.1 Acidimicrobiia bacterium
GCGGCCCGTTCGACCCGCATGAGGCCTGCCCCTTCAAGCCGATGTTGGGCAAATACGGCCTCGATGAGCCCGACAGCGGCACAGTGCCACCCGGGCATGACCTCGATGGTCCGGGCAACTCGGAGAACGCTCCAGGCCAGAGTGACGATGGTCCGGGCAACTCAGAGAATGCTCCCGGCAAGTCTAAGGACCGCCGGTAGTCCCTAACCCGCAGGACCACCTCGGTCGTGGCGCGACGCCTCTCGTCATCCGAGGCAGCTTTGCCGTCGAACCGACTGCGCAGCGCCCGGGATGACCCGACTGCCGCTGATCCGCCGGGGACGGTGATAACGATGCGGACTGGATCGTCGCGCAATCGCATCAATCTCGTCCGGCCCGGTTTACGCTTCCCGCCATGTCACACACCGATCGTTGGGCTTCTAAGGACGTAATCGGCGACGACAGACGGGAGAGCGACTATCCCGAGGTCGGCGCTGAGACCGGGCTGAGGCTGATGCACCGCCCTTCACGCACAGTGGGAGTCGTCGTGTCCTTCACTGCCGGCCAGCGGGTTGTCCTTCAAGACGAGGGCGGAGATCTGCATGATTTCCGACCACACCCTGGTGTATTGCTCTTGAACGGAAAGCCCATCGAACTCGTTGCGCCGGCCGAGCCGGTTTCTCCAACCGTCCAGCGCACGGCCTCTGGATCCGTCAGAGCCACGCCGGCGCGAGCCGTAACGGCAAAGGCGAGTCGGATCTGGGTCGAGGGCATTCACGATGCCGAGCTCATAGAGAAGATCTGGGGTGACGACCTTCGCGGTGAGGGCGTAGTGGTTGAACCACTCCATGGAGTCGATCAACTGCTCGAACGGATCGCCGAGTTCCGGCCTGGACGGCAACGCCGCCTTGGTGTGCTCGTCGACCATCTGATTGGAGGAAGCAAGGAGTTCCGAATCGCCGCCCGCGTAGCCGATCCGAACGTGCTGATCGTCGGTCATCCGTATGTGGACATATGGCAGGCGATCAAGCCGCAAACAATCGGAATCAAGCAATGGCCCCGGGTCGAACGAGATACCGCCTGGAAGGAAGGTGTGATCGCGGCCGTTGGTCGACAGGACGATCCTGGAGTGTTCTGGCGGCTCATCCTCGATCGTGTCTCGTCCTACCGGGATGTCGAGACGCCGCTGATCAATTCCATTGAACAGTTGATCGACTTCGTGACCGCAACGTGATCCATCCATCGCGGCTGCGTGGGTCGCTACATTGCGTTGCATGCGCGCAGTAGTTCAACGTGTCGACAGAGCAGCCGTCATAGTTGCAGGCGAGACAGTTGGGGAGATACGTCGGGGGCTGCTCGTATTGCTTGGTGTGGCGCCCGAGGACACGCGTGCGGATGCGCAGGCCCTGGTAGACAAGCTGCTCGGCCTTCGCATCTTTCCCGATGACCGGGAGAAGATGAATCGGTCGGTTGTCGACGTTGCCGGTTCGGTGCTGGTCGTAAGCCAGTTCACGCTGCTTGCCGACATCCGCAAAGGGAGGAGGCCATCTTTCGCGGGAGCTGCCGCACCGGAGACGGCCACAGCGATGGTCGACACGGTGATCGGCCTGCTTGCAGAGCAGGGTGTGCCGGTGGCGACCGGACGTTTTGGGGCAATGATGGAAGTCGAATTGGTCAATGCGGGCCCGGTGACGATCGTGATAGACGTCAGCGGCGGACGGGTTCACTGATTCTCGAGGTATGCCTTTCCTGCATCGCAGAAACGGCTGAAGTCGCAGCGCATACATGCAGGCGATGGTTGTGGCGGATACTCGGGACCGTCTGCTGCCACCAGGAGCGTGTTCAGGTGCTCGCGAGCCGTTTCGAGCCATTCAGGATCGACCTCCTCCGTTACCTCCTGCAACTCGCCCCCTCCGAGGTAGGCAAACGTCACCGTCAGTGCCTGCGGCGGGTTCGGCGCCAGCGTTCCATCCTGGGCGGCAACCGCATATGCCTCGAGTTGAACTACAGCCGAAGGATCGTCATTGCGTCTCCCGGACTTGAAGTCGACGATCTCCCACTCACCGGGTGATGGTTCGTAAACAGCGTCGATTCGACCGCGGACTCGCCCGGCTGCCAACTGGAGATCGATCGGCGCCTCGATATAGCGCGGCCGCCGCTCGGCAAATCTGGACTGGAGATAGATCTGATAAGGGTCGGGTCCACCGCCGATCGGATCTTCCCAATCCGGGATGTCGTACAGGTCATCACCTAGCTCCTCGAGTGGCATCTCTCCCCGGCCATGGAGTTCGATGAGCCGATGGACCTTTATCCCGCGCCTCATGGCCGGAGCCCGACGTTGCGGCAGTGGGTCGACCTCCGACCAGAAAAAACGTTGCGGGCAGCTCGCCAGCGTTACTAGCCCGCTGACTGAAGTGTCTACAGCAGCGGATTCGCCCGGCGGGCAGGGCGGGTCCGGCATGTCGTCGAGGAGCAGTCGGATCTGGTCCACTACTGCATCGTACGATTCATCGGAAGCCTGTTGTAGCGGCCAGGTCGGATTCTCCGTTGTTGCTCGCAGGGCATGCTGCCAGCCCTCGGAAAACAGCGGATCCGGCGCACCAACGTTGGAGACGACTGCAAGCGAATCGGGACGCACTCCCGGGCCGGGTGCGACGATCTCGACTGCTACTGAGGTCGGCTCGGAAGCTGCCAGGAAGATGGGGCTGGGTCGACGAGGATTCTTGGTTCCACCGTGCCAATGCGCTCCCGTGAGATACAGCTTGGTCCTGGCTCGGGTGGCAGCCACATAGGCGGCACGCCACTCCTGCCGATCGCGAACCGTGCGCAGCTCGTCTTTTCTCTCTCTTGCTTCGAGCCCAAGCGGGATCGGGGCTTCGAGCCGAAACTCGTAGGGCAGGAAATGGGGGCGAAGGTGCGGGTCGTCGAAGGTCCCTCCTTTCACTGGGAAAACCCCCTCCGTCAGCGATGGAACGAACACTGTGTCCCATTCCAGTCCCTTGGCGCGATGAATCGTAAGCAGGACAACCGCGTCCTCCGCACCGACATTTGCGGTATCGAGTTCAGAAGCCGACTCTTCATCCGCAATCAAGTCGAGATAGCCGAGGAAGGCTTGCAGAGTTGGCTGCCCGCGTAGCGGACTCCAATCCTCGGCAAGGTCGAGAAAACGATAGAGGTTGACTCGTGCTGTGAGCGCAGGACCCGGATCACGGGCTTCTACCTCGTTCCACATCGCGGTTTCCTCGAGGATGAGTCGGCAAAGATCCACCAGGGAGGACCCTTGCGCCGCCTCGAGAAAGCGCCTGTAGAGACGGCGGAAGTCGAGCAGCCGGGAGCGCGCCGTCGGTGACAGCCCCGTGATTTGCTCGATTTGGTCAATGGCCTCTGCAAGAGGCCAACCGGAGTCGGGGTCGTCGCCTAATTGGGCCCGGTTCGGTTTGATCCAGCTGGTCAGGGGAGCGATGTCGGCCAGACCGAGCCGGTACCGCGGCCCGAGCAGGATTCGGGCCAGCGCGATCGAGTCACTCGGTCGGTCGATGGTGCGCAGCCAGGCGTGCAGATCGGCAACGTCGGGGAGATCGAGCAGGCCACCAAGCGATCCGACCTCGACCGGTACCCCCTGGGCTTGGAGCGCGTCGCGGACGAGGGCCATGTCCTTGTTCTTACGAAATACAACCGCAATGTCGCGCCAAGCTCGCCGTTCCTCGGCGTGCAGCCTCACGATCTCCCCGGCTATGAACTCAGCTTCGTCGACGGCAGTGCGGAAGAAGGCGGCGCGGGCATCGCCTTGGAGGGCTCCGGCTACGGGCCGCAGCCCCGTGCGGCCTTCATCTCCATACGTGGCTTGCCGCACCGCGTTGGCTGCATCCAGGATTGCCCTGGCGGATCGCCGGTTCTCAGTGAGCGGCAAGGTTGCAGCGGGCGAACCATCCGCAGCCGGGAAGTGGTTTGGGAAGTCGTCGAAGTTGCGTGTCGATGCGCCCCGCCACTCGTAGATCGTCTGGTCTGAGTCCCCGACAGCCGTAACCGGGAATCCATCACCAAAGATGATCCGCAGCAGTTCGCGTTGCGCCGGGTCGGTGTCCTGATACTCATCGAGTAGGGCCACCGAGTAGCGGGCCCGGATTCGTTCGGCGATGTCGCGGTGCCGGGTGAGGAGACGGTGCGTCAGCTGGATCAAGTCGCCGTAGTCGAGAACGCCGAGGGTGCGCTTGAGGTGCAGATAGCGGCCGACGATGGCAGCCAGCTCCGCACGCCGCAGTTCGACATCATCGCTTGAGGAAGGCGAGGTCAGCTTGTCCACGGTCTGCAGATTGCGCGCCAGCTGTGAACTCAGTTCCACGGCATCGTCGACTCGCCTGGCGACCGCGCTGACGTCGAGGTGGGCGTAGCTGCCCTCGGACACTGCCTCGTGCATCAGCTGCCTGACATATCCCGGTC
>JARFRN010000084.1 GCA_029287195.1 Acidimicrobiia bacterium
CCGTCGGGTCGACCTCGGCCGGAGCGTCGATGACCACTCCCCGCTCGATGCGATCGGGATACTCAGCCGCCATCACGTACGTGAGCAGACCGCCGAAGCTGTGTCCGCCGAAGACAATCCGCTCCAGCCCGAGGGCGTTCATGGCGCCGATCATGTCGGCGGCATGGTCGGTCATCGTGTATCCGGTATCGGGCCGGTCGCTCGCCCCTCGGCCCCGCAGGTCAAATGCAATTACGTGTAGCCGCGGCGCGAGCCGCTCCAACAGGGCCTCATAGAAGTAGGCGCCTGCCGCTAGCCCCGGAGCGAGCAGGATCGTGGGACCGTCGCCGGGTCGTTCCAGGTAGTGGAGGCGGATTCCGTTGGTATCTACGTAGTTGCCCATCATCCCTCCATGTAGTCATCTCGGATCACCCGACGCAACGTCTTGCCGGCAACGCTGAGCGGGAATTCATCGAGCACAACGACCGCGTTGAGTTTCTGAAAGCGCGCGTCGACACGACCGTTCACCCATTCTCTGACTTGATCAGCGGTTACGTCCGTCCCCGGCTTGAGTTGCACCGCCGCTACCGGCGTCTCCCCCCAGCGATCGTCCGGTGCGCCAAACACCGCAACGTCGGTCACCGCCGGGTGTTGAATCACTATCTCCTCGATGTCGCGCGGGTAGACATTGACCCCACCCGAGATGATCAAGTCCTTTTTGCGATCGACAAGAAACAGGAATCCGTCCTCGTCGACGTATCCGAGGTCGCCGCTGTGCAACCAGCCGTCCCTGATTGCCTCTGCAGTCAAGTCGGGTCGCTTGTAATAGCCGGGCATCGTGATCGGGCCGCGGCCGACGATCTCGCCGACCCGACCCGCCGGTAGATCGGTACCGTCGTTGGCGACGATCCTCATCTCATACAGCGGCGGTGGTACCCCCACCGAGCCGGGTTTTGCCGGGAAGTCGTCCCGGTCGAGCACCGTCACGAATCCTTCGGTCAGCCCGTAGAGCTCGTAGAACCGCATCGGAAGCCGGCGCGCCAGCTCTTCTTTGTGCTCTAGATGCAGCGGAGCCCCAACCGAACAGATCATCTCTAGGTGAGGGAGGTGGTCTTCGCTGAAGTCCCGCTCGGCCAACATTGCAATGATCTGGGAAGGCACCACCATGACGTGAGTGACCTTCTCGGCCGCCATCTGGTCGATCATCTTGCGGGCATCAAAAGCCGGCATCAGCACGTAGGTCGCCCCCAGATAGAAGGCAGGCATCAGCGTCAGGAACGCACCGTTGAACACCAAGGAGCCCGCGTGCAGGATGACACTTTCGGGCTTGATCCGGTAAGAGGAGGAGAATCCGGTGCAGTAGGACATCCGGACGTAATGGGTATGCACGATCCCTTTTGGCTGTCCGGTGGTCCCCGAGCTGTAGATGATGTTGTAGGGATCGTCGTCGATCACTTCCACCCAGGGGGGTTCTTCTTCTGAGGCGGCCGCGGTCAGATCCTGGTAGAAGAGGTAGCCGTCTACCCCGGCAGCGTCGGTGAGGATGTAGCGATCTGCGGCTACATCGATCCGTTCCCGCACCGCGGCGAAGTGCTCCACCATCCGCTCCATCGTCACCACAGCCGCCGAGTCTGCGTCATTTATCAGCGTGACCAGCCCCTCGCCCCGCAGCAACGGACTCAGCGGCACTACCACCATGCCGGTCTTGGCAACAGCCTGGTAGATCTCGAGAACCTCGAGGGAGTTGTCGAGCACCACAGCAACCTTGTCACCGCGATGCAGCCCGAGCGACCGTAACGCATTGGCCAGCCGATTGATGCGAGCATTGAACTCACGGTGGGTGAACCGTTGCCCCTCGAACACCACCGCAGTGTGGTCTGGCCGGTATCGGGCGTGGCGCGCTGCCAGCGTGTTTATCGGCATCGTTGTCTCCCTCTGCGTAACATGGCTCGATGCTCGACGGCACTCGCCAGGTGGCCACAGTCTTCACCCAGCGGCAATTCGACGAATACGCCCGGTTGTCCGGCGATGACAACCCGATCCATGTCGACGCCGCCTTTGCCGCCGGGACGCGCTTCGGCCGGACCGTCGCCCACGGCATGTTTCTCTTCTCTGTGCTGCAGGCCGCTATCGCCCGTGAGATCGGGGGGCCGCTGCGGCTTCAGTCGCAGGAGTTCGTCTTCAGCGGCCCGACCTTCACGGGCGACCCTCTCCTGCTCACGTTGGACCCGACGGCAGCCGGCGAGGTTGCGGCGCAACTGACGGACTCGACGGGCAGCGTCACCACCAGCGGGGTGAGCCGGTTCGGTCCGCCCCTTCCCGTTGCCGCAGCCAACCCGGAAGTGATCGGCTCGGCAACCTTCAAGGGCCTTGCTACCGGCATGCGCGCCGGTCGCACCCGGGAGTTCCATGACCAAGATGTCGCCGATTTCCTCGCACTGACCCGGGACCCCAATCCGTTGTTTGCCAAGCATCAAGAGGTACCACCGGGTCTGCTGGCCGGAATCACCTCTTGTGTACTCGGGATCGACCTGCCGGGACGCGGTACCAACTGGCTGAAACAGCGATACACCTTCCACCGCCCGGTACCGATACCGGCAGCCGTCACCAGCACGGTGACAATCACCAGAATTCGCCCCGAGAAGGGATTGATCAACCTGGCGACCAGCACCACCACCGCCGATAGGCTGGCCGTGTCCGGGGAGGCCCTGGTGTTGGCGATCGACATTGCTGAGCGCCACTAGCGCGACCTCCCCAGAAACGCCGCCATGCCCTTTTGCGCCTCCGACGTGAGTATTTGGCGCACAAAGGCCACGCGCTCCGCCTCGAGCCGAGCTGCAACCCCATCGATATCTCGATGTAGCAGCCGCTTAGTACTGGTGGCAGCACCCGGTTTGGCGCCGGCAAGCTCCAAAGCCAATGTCGTCGCTCGCTCTTCGATCTCATCTGCAGGAACGATTTCCGTTGCCAACCCCCATTGCAGAGCCGACTCGGCATCGATTGACTCGTTGGCGTACAGGATGCGAGCGACGCGCTTGCGACCGATGAGATCGGGTAGGAGTGCCGTCCACCCGCCGTCGGGCGAGAAACCAACAACGGTGTACCAGGGAGTGATGGTGGTCTCGGGTGCTACCAGCACGACGTCGGCGCCGAGCAGCAGACCGAGCGATCCTCCGGTAACAATGCCGTGGACTGCAGCCACTATCGGCTGTGGCAGCCGTAGCATCGTTAGGACTACGTCGTTGAGCAGCCCGACGGTCGCTGCCGCGTACTGCTCGAGATCTTCACCTGCCGAAAAGAACGCATCGACATCTCCGCCTGTGCTGAACGACTTGCCTTCGGCGGTCAATACAACCGCTCGCTCTCCGCCGTCTGCCCGCACCTGCTCGAATCCCGCTAGGAGATCCGAGAGCAATTCCGGCACGAGGCTGTTGTGTCGCTCGGGCCGGTTCAGTATGAGCCTGGCGACCGGCCCGGACCGCTGTCGCTTCACCAGCGTGGACGGCTTCACCCCGCCGCCCCGCAACGTTCTGCCGGCCGGGCCGACAGGGTGGGCCAAGCCTCGGGCCCGGCAACGGGGCGTGTGCTCATTGCTGCAGTCATGACAGGGCCTCTCGCAGCGACCGCTTCAAGACCTTGCCTGCGGCGTTCCTGGGCAACTCGGCAACGGTGCGTACCTGTTTGGGGATCTTGTAGCGGGCCAACTTCCCTTCACAGAAGCCCAGCAGTTCGTCGCCGTCGAAGGCGTCTTCATCGCGGGGCACTACCACCGCCATGCCGATCTCCCCCCATTTCTCGTCCTCGATTCCTATCACCGCCACGTCGAGCACGTTGGGGTGGTGGAAGAGAACCTGCTCGACCTCGGCCGGATACACGTTCTCGCCACCAGAGATGAACATGTCCTTCCACCGATCTACGATGTAGACGTAGCCGTCGGCGTCGATGCGGGCGGCATCGCCGGTGTGTAGCCAGCCGTTGGTGAAGGACTCAGCGTTGGCGTCGGGGCGCTCCCAGTATCCCGGCGTCACATTGGGACCGCGGACCCACAGCTCGCCGATCTCCTCTGTTCCCACATCCACGCCGGCTTCGTCGACGACCCGGATCTCCGTATGCAATGCCGGTTTCCCCACGGAACCCGCTTTAGCAATTGCGTGCGCCTCGTCGGTGAGAAACACCGTGGGACTGGTTTCGGTGAGGCCCATCCCCTGCCGAATCACTACTCCCCGGTCGGCGTAACGCTGCAGCAGCGCCACCGGCATCGGGGCTCCGCCGCACGCCCATGATTCGACCGGCGACAGATCGGCTGCCTCCCAGCGGGGGTGTTCCGCCAGGAACTGATAGATGGCGGGAACGCCGAAAAAGTGGGAGATCTCACCGCTCTCCAGATAAGTCAACACCCTGTCCGGGTCGAACTCAGCCAGATTGATCGAGCGGGCACCGAGGTGAAGACACGGGGTGGTGTAGAGATTGAGTCCCCCGGAATGGAACGTCGGTAGAACGTTGAGATTGGTCGATTTGTTGGTGAGCCCCACGGCGTGGCCGATGTTGATGGCGTTCCAGAAGAACATGCCGTGGGTGCAAATTGCTCCCTTGGGATGGCCGGTCGTACCGGAGGTGTAAAGGATCGCCCACGGGTCGTCATGGCTGGCGGTCACAGGCCCGATTGCGGCTGGGTTGGCGCTCACCTTGGCGGCGGCGTATTCGTCCCCCAGCAGCAGCTTGACCGGGGTGTCCAGTTCGGCCGCTGCTGCGGCGAATTCGACGGAGAAGATGAGCACCTGCGGCCGGCAATCGTTGACGATGAATTGCAGCTCCGGCACCGCCAGGCGCCAGTTGAGCGGAACGAGGATCGCGGTGAGCTTGGCGCACGCAAACAGCGCTTCGAAGATGTCGGTTGTATTCCCGGCGAGAAACGCGACTCGATCCCCGGGTCCGACGCCGTTTGCCTCCAACCAGGCCGCCACTCGTCGGCTTTGGTCCTCGAGCCGGGCGTACGTCAGCGTGAGATCACGGCCATCGTCGATGAGGGCGACCGAGTCGGGCGCCAGGTCGGCGTGGTGACCGATCCAATCGAATGCGGGTACTGAGCGTGCCATACGATCTCCGATCAGTCCTCTTGGGCCTTAGCCTCCTTGGCCGTCACTTCGGGTCGATCGAGGTGCAGCAGTCTCATCAAGCGGGCTCGGCCTTCCTTGATCTGCGGTGATTTGGCCCGCCACGTACCGACGATGCCGTACGGCAAGTAGAGGACGAGCAGCACATAGGCCAGACCGATGAGCAGTTCCGAGGCGGCTCCGTACCAACGATCCAGATAGAACTGCAAGAGCCGGTACACCGCGGCGCCGACCAGCGCCCCGCTCAACGTCCCCAACCCGCCGATCAGAATGATCAGTAGTGCAGTAACCGTGAAGCCCAGACCGGCCACGTTCGGTGTGACGATCGGTTGATGCATCGTGTGCATCGCGCCTGCCAGGGCGGCGGTGATGGATGCAACCAACAGCACAATCAGCTTGAACCAGAACGTGTTGTATCCCAGCATGAGTGAGCGGTCTTCGTTCTCCCGAATCGAGGCAAACACCTTGCCCGCGGGGGCATCGACGATGCGGGTATAGAGCACGTACACCCCGACGAGAACCGCCAGCGACACCAGATAGAAGGCGAATCGATGGTTGGTTGTGTCGAGGAACCACACCGGCGCCTCAATTCCCTGCAAGCCAATTTCGGCACCGGCCCACTGTTGCAGGTCGCTCGACTGGATGACGATCCAGAA
>JARFRN010000095.1 GCA_029287195.1 Acidimicrobiia bacterium
CACCGAGCCGAACGTGGTCACCCATGGTATGTCGGGGGTGTGCACCCTTATCTTGCCCAAGTTCGAACTGAACGACACGCAGTCGATGTCCCCATCGGTGAAGATCGCCGGTTTGCCGGGATCAGTGCACGCCGCCCACTCGGCCGCCCATTCGATATCCGACATGTCGGGATCAACTGTTTCGTAGGTGATCCTGATCACCTCGGCGGTGGCGTCGTCTATGGCCTCCGCCTTGGTCTTCTTGGCCGTGAACAGGCCGGCTGCCAGTGCCCCCGTGTCTGCTGCGCTCTGGTCCTGCCGCTTCAGCGACCATGCTGCCGCCAGGTCGATCGCAAAGGCCCCGAAGCCGAGAAGAACTACGAGGGCGAAGGTCAGCAGCAGCAGCGATGTGCCGCGCTCGTCATCGC
This sequence comes from Acidimicrobiia bacterium, assembly GCA_029287195.1. Classification (GTDB taxonomy): domain Bacteria; phylum Actinomycetota; class Acidimicrobiia; order Spongiisociales; family UBA5794; genus JAAETI01. The sequence continues at coordinate 408 of JARFRN010000095.1, forward strand.
GGAGTTGGCGTATCAGGAGGAGCATGGCACTGCTCCTGACGAGCCCCACCAAGCCGGCGCGCCGGACGCCGGTTGCTCAGTTCTGAACTCGACCTCCGACGAGACAGTTCCCCCAAACAGGCCGGGGAAGAAGCCGGTCAAGGTCTGTAGGTTGGCCTCGACCCTTATGGTGGCAATGGCTCCCGGTTCCCCTGGATGCGTTCCTGCGCCGCTCAGGGTGACGGTGATGCCCTCTGCAGGATTGACAACGTCCATCCGGTCGCAGACTTCGTTTGCGATCGCCCCTGCGGTGCCGAAGTCAACTGCTGCCAGTCGAGCTCCCTCGCGCGCCCCGTGGCGGACATCGTTTTGCTGGGCAAAGGCCCAGGACGCCTCGATGATCCCGAAGACGAGCGCCAGGAGCAGCGGCACAACCAGTGCAAACTCCACCAGCGACGCCCCTGACTCGGTGCGTCGGGCGTTGCCCCCGTCACGATGAAGATTCCCCCGTGTCTCCATTTTCTGTTCCCCACTATCTAGCCCTGTTGCGGGGCAATGCCGGTGACATGCCCCAACGATCGCATCGTATACCGGTGCGGTCCCTAACTTGTCGAACTATTCGCGCTTAGCCCACAATGGGTCTGGAGAATCCTGGCTAGCGATGTTGCTCGATTAGAGGTGCTGGCAGGTCCCCGGACCGTAGTTCGGCGTCATCGGCTGCTATTTGGGCGAGGGTAGCACTCTGCAGCTGCTCGGTGAAAGCCTCACGCGCCGAGAGCCACACCCAATGGATGGCGCATGCTCGATCCCAGTGGCAGGGACCGCCGTCGAGCGCACAACTGGGTGTCTCCGCAGGCCCTTCGAGGGCTTCGATGATGTCGTGCAGCGTGATGGCTTCTGGTTCCTTCGCCAGAGCGTAGCCCCCGGTGCGGCCGGGTTGTGAGTTGACCAATCCGGCGCGTCCGAGTTCCTGCAGAACCTGGCGTAGAAAACCGACGGGGATATCCATGTCTTTGGAGATCGCCGGTGCAGCTTGGCCCTCTGGGTGGTTCTGCGCCAAGTTGATCAGCGCACGAACGCCGTAGTCGGTTCTGCGGGTGGGCACGATCTTCATGGCGGGCAGTGTAGGGCGCGTGGTCTGGGATTTCCGACGAACGCGGTTGCCGGTCTCAAGCCCAGTCGAGGATGACTTTGGCGCATTGTCCGGTGCGCATCACGGCAAACGCCTCGTCAAAGTCGGCTGCGTCGAACTCGTGGGTGATCACCGGGGAGACGTCCAAGCCGGTGTGCAACATTGCCGCCATCAGATACCAATCCTCGAACATGCGCCTCCCGTAGATTCCTTTCATCGTGAGGCCCTTGAAAATGATTGTGTTCCAATCCATCGGAGCCTCTTCCGGGGGTATCCCGAGGAGCGCCACCGAAGAGCCGTGATTCATGACCTCGAGCATCTCGTGCAGGGCGCTGTGCGACCCCGACATCTCCATCCCGACATCGAAGCCCTCGGTCATTCCCAGATCCGACATCGTCGCTGCCAGGTCGGTGGTCTTGGCGTTGATGGCACGGTCGGCTCCCATCCCGGCTGCTATGCCGAGCCGGTAGTCGTTGATGTCGGTGACCACGATGTAGCGAGCCCCCGCATGCCGCGCAATGGCGACCGCCATCATCCCGATGGGCCCGGCGCCGGTTACGAGCACATCCTCTCCCACCAGGTCGTACGACAAAGCGGTGTGGGTGGCATTGCCGAGCGGATCGAGGATGGTGGCGATCCGATCGGGTATCTCATCGGGTACGGGAAAGACGTTCACCGCCGGTATCACCAGGTACTCGGCGAACGCCCCCGGGCGATTCACGCCAACGCCGACCGTGTTGCGGCAGAACCGACGGCGCCCGGCTCGACAATTCCTGCAGTGGCCGCATGTTATGTGCCCCTCTCCCGACACACGTTGCCCGACCCTCAGGCCGACCACCTCGGAGCCCACTTCATCGACCATTCCCACGAACTCGTGTCCGATCTGCATGCCCACAGGGATGGTCTGCCGAGCCCAGGCATCCCAGTTGACGATGTGCAGATCCGTCCCGCACACTGCAGTCTTCGTGACCTTGATCCGCACGTCGTTGTGCCCGATCTCGGGGACCGGGATGTCTTCCATCCAAATCCCGGGCTCGTCTTTGGCCTTTACCAGCGCCTTCATCTCAGATGACCCCCAACTCTCGCCCCACCTTGGTGAACGCTTCGATCGCCTGGTCGATGTGGTCGCTGGTGTGGGCTGCGGACATCTGGGTCCTGATGCGGGCCTCGCCGCGCGGCACGACTGGAAACGAGAAGCCGATGACGTATATGCCCTCGGCGAGCATGCGGTCTGCCATCTCCGACGCCAGCTTGGCATCGCCCAGCATTACGGGGATGATGGGATGGTCGGCTCCGGCCAGTGTGAAGCCGGCCGTTTCCATTCCGTTGCGGAACCTCTCCGAGTTTTTCCGCAGTTGTTTGCGCAGAGTGTCTGAGCCGCGCAGCAGGTCGAGAGCTGCGATCGAGGTAGCCGTGATCATCGGAGCCAGCGAGTTGGAGAAGAGGTACGGCCGGGACCGCTGCCGCAACCAGCCCACGATCTCCTTACGTCCCGATGTATACCCGCCCGATGCCCCGCCGAGCGCCTTGCCGAGGGTGCCTGTGATGATGTCAACTCGACCCATTACATCACAGTGTTCCGGCGTCCCCCTGCCTTGCTCGCCGACGAACCCGACCGCGTGAGAGTCGTCGACCATGACCAGGGCCCCGTACTCGTCGGCCAGGTCGCAGATCGCGCTCAGGTTGGCGAGGATCCCGTCCATCGAGAACACGCCGTCCGTTGCAATGATCTTGTGTTCGGCTCCGCCGGCCTCCTGCAGTTTGGATTCGAGATCGGCCATGTCGTTGTTGGCGTAGCGGTAGCGCGCTGCCTTGCACAGCCGTACGCCGTCGATGATCGAAGCGTGGTTCAGGGAGTCGGAGATCACCGCGTCGTCAGCTCCCAGTAGCGTCTCGAACAGCCCTCCGTTGGCGTCGAAGCACGACGAGTACAAGATGGTGTCCTCGGTATCAAGGAAGTCGCTGAGGCTCTCTTCGAGGGCCTTGTGAATGGTCTGGGTTCCGCATATGAAGCGCACCGACGACATGCCGTAGCCGTATTCCTGCACCGCGGCGGCCGCCGCCTCAACCAACGCAGGATGATTCGCCAAACCAAGGTAGTTGTTGGCGCACATGTTGATTACCTCAGAGCCGTCATCGAGTGTGATCACCGCCTGTTGGGGTGATGCAATGGTGCGCTCTTCCTTGAATAGGCCCGAGTCGTGAAGCTCATTGGTCCGGGCTTCGAGCTGCGCGAGAAATGCTGCGTCCATATCGCCTCCCGCGTTGATTCTATCGAGCCTGGAGTCGCTCCCTTTGGCGATCGGCCACGGTTTCCAGCCGATCGCGGTCCGGGTCAACAGCGAATTCGACGACGGCGTCATGTGGCAGCCGCGGAAGTTGCCGGGAGTCGGTAGTCGAGACGGCGTTGCGACGAGCCACCCCCAGCACAGACTTCGGCGAAGCGCTTGTCTCATCTGCTGGTGTCGTGTTCACGGCCGGGAGTACGAGCCCGTATCTGTTCCACCCGAGGGTGTAGCCGTGCTCGATGTCGGCGCCGATGGCGGTAGCCAGTGCCATCGATATTCGTGGAATCTCTGCAAGGCCGGCATTGACCCGGTCTGGCCCGCAGTCGGCGACTGTGCATACGACCCTGTCTCCATCCCTGGCGACGGCGACGTCGATCCCATGGGCACCCTCTGCAATGGCTCGCGAGATCAACCCGCGGATGATGATGCGCAAGGCTGCAGGATCGGTGTCGGCGAAGCACTGCTTGCCGCCGGTGCTGAGCTTGTGGCCTGCTCGGATGAACGGTGCTGCGATCGTCTCGATCTCGCTGCGGACGTCGAGGTTCGTCATGTTGAAGCTGGTTGCGCCGGTTTCCAAGCGCACTTCCGCGATGGCGTCTTCAGCGGAGCCCTTGGCCTCGTCGGCGTGGGAGGCCAACATGCGCACGTTATCCAGGGTCGTGATCGGGTCGACTATGCCATCGATGAGGAGCGAATCGGCGATATCGATGATGCGATCGAGGATGGCTATCTGGGTGTGCAGTTCCTCCTGGAAGGTTTCACCCGCCTCGAGACGGGAACGTCGAATCTCGGCAATTTCGTTTCGAAGTATCGCGCGTCGTCGGCGTTCTTGGGCCAGCGACAAGCTGCGGTATGTCACAACAGCAAGCATCCACAGCAGGGCGGCGATCATGAAGAACAAGGCGGCTGCCGATTCGTCTCGGCCGGGGATCGCCAACGCAAGGAGAAGCGGCGCAACTGCGATTGCGCCCGCCATACCCCCAACGAGGAAACCAATCCAACGCTGCCCTTGCGCTGGAGACCATCTTTCTGTCATAGCACTCAGATCGGCAGAGTCATCGAGTTTCCGCAGAATCATTGTTCGGCGGACAGGATGTCTAGTACCCGGCCGAAATGCGGGCGACGGCCGCCTCAGACGATGCGCCGGTCGGATGCCCAGCGGGCTAGTTCGTGGCGGCTCGAGAGTTGCAGTTTGCGCAACACAGATGAGACATGGGTCTCGACAGTCTTGATAGAGATGGACAGTTTGCGAGCCACCTGCTTGTACGCCAGTCCGCGCGCAATCAGTCGCAGTACCTCCTTCTCCCGCGGGGTCAGCTGATCCAATTCCGGGTCGCTGGCGGGCGAGATCGAACCGCCGAAGGCATCCAGCACAAAGCCGGCAAGGCGTGGAGAGAACACCGCATCACCCTCAGCAACCCGCCGCACTGCGTCCGCCAACTCAGAAGGAGATATGGACTTCGTTACATAGCCGCGAGCCCCGGCCCGGATCATCGCGATGACATCTTCCGGAGAGTCGGATACGGACAGCGCCAGGAACTGGATCTCCGGATGCGTTTCCAGCACATTGCGGATCACGGTCACCCCACCACCGCCCGGCATATGCACGTCTACCAAGACGACATCGGGCTGGGTCGAGCGGATGGATGCAATCGCATCGTCCACGTCGCCTGCCGTGCCGACGATCGGGAACTGCTCGCTCAGTTCGGTCTGAACACCGGTCAGGAACAGCTTGTGGTCGTCAACGAGAAAGAGCTTGATGTCAGTCATGGTCACCTCTGGGAAGAGTGAGTCGCACCTCGGTGCCCTCTCCCGGTTCGCTTGTGATTTCCGCTTCGCCTCCGTGGCGTTTCATTCGTCCTTTGATCGAGTCGATGATGCCGTGGCGGTCCTTGCTGATCTCGCCCAGGTCGAAGCCGGCTCCTTGGTCGGTGATGAATACCTCGATCTCGTCGTCGCGCACTTCAGCGAAGAGAGAGACCTTGGCGGCCCCGCTGTGTTTGGCGGCATTGGTCATGGCCTCGCCCGCCGCAGCCACCAGGGCGCTTGTGCCCGGGTCGTGGGGCATGTCACCGACGATGACCACTTCGACGGGGACGTCGTGCTTGTCTTCGACGTCGCCGGCCGTCTGCTGCAGTGCTTGGCGGAGGCCCGTCGCAAGGGCGTCCTCGCTGCCGTAGAGCCAGTTGCGCAGATCTCGCTCCTGGGCTCGTGCCAGCGTCACCATACGCTTCGGGTCGTCGGAGCGCTGGATGAGCGCCAGCGTCTGCAGCACCGAATCGTGGAGATGGGCGGCCATGTCGGTGCGCTCGTCGGCGCGGATGCGGTTGCGGCGTTCCTCACCGAGGTCTCTCGCCAGCGACGTTACCCAGGGACCGAAGATGATCATGAAACCGGCGGCGGTCAGCGCCGCGGCCGTAACTGCGGGTCCCATCGACTCGATAGCGTCGATACTGCTCGAGAAACTGGCGAAGCCGGCCAGCAGCAAGAGCGCGCCGGCGGCGATACGCATCCTGCTCGGCGCCAGCCCGCGTTCCGGTACATCGAACAGACTGGTGCGGTCCCACATGGCGGCGCCACCAAAGGCCAGCAGGGTTCCCGACCAAACAACGCTGTCGCCGAACCAGAGCCCCAAACCACGGAAGAAGATCATCAAGCCGAGAAACACGAGAGCCAGCGCGGCGATCTGTCGTCCCTCCGGCGGGGGAGCGGGCTGCTCTTCCGATGGTACGGCAATCGCGCTGCCAGCCAGGTAGAGCACGATTCCGGCCCCCCCGGCGAGAGACAGCGACACGAAAGCGGCCCGCACGTAGGCGTCGGGCACGCCGAGGCGATCGGCGATCCCGCCTGCCAGACCAAGGATGACGCGGTCGTCCGGTCGGCGGACGACGAAGCGCCGGACCCGGCCCAGCAGGCCCGGATCCCGGTCTTCGATTGGTTCGGTACGTGCTTCGGTGTCCATTTCACCATTGATGTTGTCACAGCCGGGCCCGGTCCCACAACCAGGTGAGTCCCCACACTTGTATCGGGGTCGTATCAGGGTGGGCTCAGGGTATTACCCGATAGGCTGCGGCACCCGTCAATGGCAACCTGAAACCATGGAATCGACCCAGACCCAACAACCTACACAATCACCCCAGCGTCCTCGCTTGGAACGCCTGCGCAGTGACCGCGCAGTTGCCGGTGTCGCCTCCGGTTTGGCGCGCTACCTGGGCGTCGATGTGGCCTGGATCCGGATCGGTTTTGTGGTGCTGGCTCTGTTCGGCGGTAGCGGGATCTTGCTCTACCTAATCGGCTGGCTGGCGATTCCCCAGGAAGGTGAAAATGAGTCGATCGTCGTCGATCGCGCCGGCGATATGCAGCGTGCCGGAAGCTGGATCGGTATAGCGCTGATCGTGCTTGCCGGAATGATCGTCCTGGGGAACACCGGGCTCATCAGGGGTGAGCTGATGGTCGCCGCGGTCCTGGTCGTGGTTGGGATTCTGCTGTACCGGGGCGACATCGGCGGTTCCAAGGAAGCGGAACGCGTAGCCTTCGCGTCGAGCGACACTCGGGAGGACCTCACCCAGGAACCATCGGTCGCTTCCTACCCCGCCGAGGCCTCGCTTGCTGCCGAGGAAGCTTCGGCTCCCGTCGGAGACACGACATGGGTTGCAGCCGAGCCGACCCCTCCGGTTGCTCCACTTCCGCCAGATCCAGCCTTTGTGCCGCGGCAGCAGCCACCGCGGGAATCATCGCCCCTGGGGCGTTTTGCGTTGGCAACGGCGTTCATCGTCGTCGGTGTCATGGGGATTGGGCACTCCGCAGGGTGGTTTGATCCGACGCTACGCCACTACGCGGCAGCGATTCTCATAGTCTTCGGCGGCGCACTGCTCATTTCCACACTCTTCGGACGGGCGCGCTGGCTGATAATCGTCGGGCTCGTCATGTCGCCGCTGCTGATATCAATGGCGCTACTGAAGGTGCCGTTCGAAGGCGGATTCGGGGACACACTCCACCAACCGGCCACCGCCGCCGAGGTGCAGGCGGAGTATCGGCTCATGGCCGGCCAGCAGATACTCGACTTGAGTGAACTTGACCTTGCCGCCGACGAAGTCATCGCGATCGATGCCAGCGTCGTATTCGGGCGCCTCGAGGTGATCGCGCCGGCCGGCGTCGGATTCGATGCCGTTGCCAAAGTCGATGGCGGCGAGATGTTTCTCGACGGGAGGCGAGGCAGCCAACTCGGCCGACCAGATTCGGACAACATCAACATCGAACGCAGCGTCGTCTACGAAGGGAGCGGGATGATCCAGATGGATGCCCATGTCGGCTTTGGCGAACTGGTGATCCGGCAAGAAGTGGAGGTGACGCCGTGAAGCGCCATCCCTTTGATCCGGTCGCATTCATCTTCGGGCTGATCTTCCTCGCAGTTGGTGTTCCCATGGCGTTCTCCGACCGCGGCCTCACCCTGTTCGAAGGTCGCTGGATCGCACCGGCGGTGTTGATCATTGCTGGTGTCGTTGTGCTGCTCAGCACCAGGAGTAGGCGAAGTGAGGTTGAGCCGTCACTGTCCGACGAAACCATCGAGTCTGACCTGATTCGTTAGCTCCACGGGACGGACTACCAGTAGCCCGTCTTCGCTTTCCGCCTGCATGGCAAACTCGAAGCGATCGACCGCGCAACAGAGCCGGATGTCATCTGGGTGTGTGAAATCTGCTTGTTGAAGTGTCACGGCTCGCTCGGTCGCCGCAGCTTGCCGCCCGGCCTGCTTCAGATCGGGCGCAGCTCCGGCCAACAGCTGTTCGAGCAGCAGGGCGCAGATGAGATCCTCTTCCGCCGGCTCCATGCCTCCGAGGCCGGCAGCAATGATGGTCACCCCGTTCTCCCCGCGCAACGCAGACGCCGTGGCTGAGGCCACTGCCAGACTACCGACATACAGCGGCTCGGACCCCGACCGGAGGGCCGCCCGGGCACAGCGAGTGCCCGACGAGCTGCGGTGGACGATCGTCTTGCCGGCCACCCTCGCCGGATCGGCCAGGATCTCGCCGGGGGAGTTGCCGAGATCGAACCCAGCAGGGCGCACGCCGCCGTCTTCTCCCATCAGGATGGAGCCGGGTAGAACTGCGGAGAGATCCATGGCCTCATCTACCCGCTCGGCGAGGACTATCTGCTCGGCCCCGACGCCAAAGGCGTAGGCCGCGGCGGAAAAGGCGCGAAAGACATCGACAACAACCGTGGGTCCGGCAGCGGTAGCGGCTCCAGCGGTACCGAGGCCGTGGGTGATCTGCATGGGCTTAGTATGGCTGCAGGATCAACCATGAGAAAAAGGGTCGCCTGAAGCTACGACCCATTTCTCATCCATGGTGGTGAGAGATGCAACTCGCGCTGTCATCCTTCCTCCATGGAGCGTCTCGACGGCGGGAACAGAGACTCGCCCTGTCACCGCCACAGAATGTCGTCGCATCGGCGATCCGCAATTGGGCCCAGCCAAAGGTTGGGTGTCTCGTCTTGGAACGTCGCCCCCCAATCCGTACTCTCTGGGATCGACTGTCTAGGGATGAATCGCGGCGCCGATGGGGTTGAGACACGCATGAACGACATTGCGACACTCCTGAATCGAGACGACACAACGATTGCCGTGGTCGGCGCTACCGATGACCCCTCCAAATACGGGTCGGTGATCTATCGGGACCTCAAGCGGAAAGGTTTCGACGTCTACGCCGTCAACCCGAACCGGGACACGGTCGACGGTGATCCCGCATTTTCGTCTCTTGCCGAGTTGCCCGATACCCCGACGATCGTGAACGTCGTGGTTCCGGCCGTAGCGACTCTCAATGTATTGCGGAGCGCCCGTGAGCTTGGTCTGAACAATGTGTGGGTCCAACCCGGGGCCGAGAGCCCCGAGGTCATGGCATACCTCAATGAGAACGACTTCAACTACCTTGCGAATGCTTGCATCATGGTTCGCAGCCGAGTGAAATCGGGCCTATGACCAAACCCGTGGCGCTCAGCACGACGGTGTGGGGCAAGGGCCCCCGCCGGGCACTGCTACTCCACGGACTCACCTCGGCGGGATCCACTTGGTGGCGGCTGGCCGATGACCTCGCCGAGGCTGGTTTTACGATCGTTGCCCCGGATCTGCGCGCTCACGGCACCAGCCCGGCCGGGGACAGCCTCTCGATCGAATCTCATCGCGACGATGTGTTGCTGCTCGGCGGCGGATGGGATCTGCTCGTGGGCCATTCCCTAGGAGGTGCCATTGCCGCCGCAGCAATGGCCGCCGATCCAACATTCGCAGCGAGGGTCGTGCTCGAAGACCCCGCTATTGACTCTGATGTGACCGCACGGTTTCTCGCGTCATTCCCAGAACCCTCGCTTCATCCAACCATCGAGGCGATTGCCGCCGAGCACCCGAACTGGGATCCGCACGACGTCGAACTGAAGGTGGAGGCGCTGTTGCAGTGTGGGCCGGAAGTGTCGGAACGGACGATGAAGGACGCCTCGCCTTGGGACACCTGGCCGGCGGTGCTGGCAATGCCCGTGCCGCTGCTGTTGCTGGGTGCGGATCCGGTAGACGGCTCTTTGGTCACTGCGGCCAACGGCGCCGAAGCCGTTGCGGCCAACGCCAATATCGAGTTTGTGCTTGTCGACGGAGCGGGCCACTCGATGCATCGCGACGCCTATGACCGGTACTGGCAGCTGATGAGAGGCTTCTTGGAGCGCTGACCTATTGCGGGATGCAGACAAACAACGGGGCGCAAGCGGGGGGAGGGCCGCCGCGGCGCGCCTCGAAGGACTGGTCGGCGAGTTACAGGGCGTCGCCGGTGTGGAGGTGGATATCCGCAAGGATGGGTCGCCCCACATTCGGGTCTGGCTGGACGGATCAACATCGAGCGAGAGGGTGGGGGACGAGATCCAGCGGGTTCTGGCAGCGATCGACTGGGTGGCTGAGCCCAAGCCGGCGGAGCCGGTGCGGCGAAGTGGTCTTGGTCGAGGTCTCAACGAGTTGCTCGAGGTAAATGGCGGTTCTGATCCCCTGCCGTTGCGATCGCCGGCGCCGGTTGCGCCGGCAGGGGCGTCGCGCAGTCTGCTGCTGGTAGCCGTCGAAGAGACGGCCGCCGGTGTATCGGTACGGGTAGCGGATTCTGAGAGCGGCATAGCATTCTCGCCGGTAGAAGACCCCGATTCGCTGAACCAGGCGGTGACGGCTGCGGTAGTACAACTGCACCAACGTCGACCCATGCCGCGCCTCGAAGCTGTCGAGGTGAGGGAGATTGCGGGCGAGAGCGTGCTGACTGCCTTGCTTCGTTGCGATGATGGGAGCGCGCTTGTCGGGTCCGAGGTGATCCGCGGCGGACTGCCCTACACCCTGGGTCAGGCCGTCTGGAAGGCCTTGACTTTCGCAGGCTGAGCAGCGTGCCAAACTGCCGTGATGGAGATTGTGTGCCCCGATTGCGGTGAGGCCGAGGCGCTGCGCGGCACGCGCATGAAGAGCCAGATCAACTTGCTTTGCGAAGCCTGCGGACACACCTGGATCCGCGACCCGGCTCCCAGCTGCGAGCGGTGCGGTGGTGATGACATGCAGGCAGTGCCGCTGGCGATTCTCGAAAAGGGGAGAGGTACTCAGCTCTCCGTGGTCGGGACCAGGACTATTCACCTCTGTTCGGTCTGCGACGCTGCGACGCTGCGGCGCTACCACGACAACCGGCCCAATCCGCTGATGCCGGATGACATTCCCACAGCGGGACTCGACTGACGGTTTCTCGTGAGGGATGGCGGGGTCATGACAAGCCATCTGGGTCCGACTGGAGCGGGCGGGGCTAGTTCGTGATCAGCTGATCGACCGGGGCAAAATCGTCGGTGAGTATGTCGGCGTCGCCGATGAAGCGGTCGAGGTCCTCAAGCGGCAAGACGACACTCGAGCTACCTCGGTCCATGAGAGCAGCAGATAGCCCGTCGACGTCGAAGCTCTCGTTGCCGGCCACGAGCACGAAGTTGCCTCCCGACTCGCCGGCCAGATAGCTGGGCGGAGCCAGCACCAGCACATGCTGAAACACAGCGGCCAGGGTTGTGGCTTGGGCCCTGGCGAAGCCGAGCGGCGGGTTGTCGATCAGATTGAGAACGTAGAATCCACCCGGCTTCATTCGGGCGGCGAAGCTCTCGACGAACTCCCTCGTGGTCAGGTGCCACGGCACCGCAGGACCACCAAAGGCATCGCCGATCACGACGTCGTAGGTGGTGAGCGGTGTGGTCTCCAGCGTGATACGAGCGTCGCCGGTGCGGATGTCGACGGTTGAAGGTACCAAGCCGAGGTCGGCTTCGGCGATCTCGACGATACCCGGGTCCAGCTCCAACACCGTGTTGAGTCCACCCGGGTGCGTCGCCGCGACGTAGCGAGGGAAAGTGAAGCCACCCCCGCCAATGGATAGCGAGCTGACAGGACCGCTGGGGAGTTGGCTGTCGAGCACAGCGCCGAAGACCTCGGCGTAGCGGAAGTCGAGATAGGTCGGATCGTCCAGGTCTACGTAGGAATGGCGGAGTGTGTCGAGCCACAGAATCCGGCCGGTGGGCCGCTCCAGATCGATTTCGACCCGCACGCAGTAGTAGGCCGTCTCATGCTGGCATCGAGAAGGGGCCGCAAGAGCCGTGGTCGTTGCCACCGAGCCGATCACGATTACTGAGATGACGGCGGTGGTGGCGGCGAGGCCGCTGCGAGCTCCGTAGAAGATGCCGGCCGCAATCAGCGCCGCACCGACGATGATGGTCACGGTTCGGCTTGGCCAAGCAGCAACCAGCACAAAGCCCGTGAGAAATGTGCCAAATATCGCCCCTGCAGTGGCTATTGCAGAGAGACGCCCGACCACGGCGCCGGTCTCGTCGAGTGTATGCAGCCGGATCTTGGTGACTGTCGGCGTGACCGCCGAGAGTACGGCCGCGGGAGCGAAAAAGCTCACTGCGGCAAGGAACACGATGTCAAAAGGTTCGTTGGATACCGAGGGCCCGATGAGGCTAACGATCGGATAAGTGAGAAGTGCCAGCAAGCCACCGGCGACGAGGACGACTGGCAAGACTCGGCTGGGGGGATACCGGTCGGCGGCGCGGCCTCCCAGCCACGAACCGAGTGAAATCCCGGCGAGTACGGTGCCGATGATGCCGGTGAAGGTTTCCAGCGTTACGCCGACGTACGGCGCCATCATGCGCCCGGCGAGGATCTCGAGTACGAGAACCGCCGCCGAGCTGAAGAAGACGAGCGCTCTGGCCGAAATGGTTGACATGGCGGTCGAGTATCGCAGACCGGGTAGAGTTGCGGATCGCTTGGGGCGTTTAGCTCAGTTGGCTAGAGCGCTTCCCTTACAAGGAAGAGGTCACTGGTTCGAGTCCGGTAACGCCCACCGAAGAAGCCCCCTTCGAATAGGGGGTTTCTTCAATGCCCGCTTGGGTTTCCGAGTTGTCACGCCCCGGTTCACGTTTGCCATCATTTCCCCCGTATACTCGTCGTTTCGCGCCCTCCCGCGCCCTATTCGCGCCCTCACCCACTATCGCCAGGCCCACACAAACAGGAAACTCACTATCTATCACGGTCGGGCGCAGATGAGCAACCTGCCGGAGGTCAAGTCCTCGGGACTCCGCGCCGTGCGGGCGAGGCCACATTTGAACCTTGTGGTGCCGGTGGCCCCGAAACCTCAAAGTCGCGCAAGCAACAATGACTCTCGCCGCAAGAGCACTAGTTCACTCCGACGGCGCGGGCGCCTCGGTGGTCTGCGGTGGCTCGGTATCCGATGTTGAGTCGTCGCCCGAGTTCACCACTAATGCGATCACGATCACGATGGCAGCCACCGCCAGGATCACAGCGATGATCGTCCCAAAGGAAGAGCCTCGTGTCTGCGTGACCTGAACCGTTGGTTGCGGCGGCGGAGTCGCCGATGGCGCTGCGGTTCCGGGAGCCGGCGGGGTGGTCATCATGCCGGGAGCGATCGGATCCGCGTCCACACCGCTGTGGGTCCCTCCATTACTGATCTGCTCGGTCCACTGCACACCGTTCCAGTAGCGGTACAGGTAGGAACCCTTCGGATCGGAATACCAGCCAGACTTTGTTTCACTCATTGATTGCCCCTTCGTTCGCCAATTTGTGCAATGTACGCCCAGGTCGGGGGATTCGACATCACCCAAGTGGGGTGGATACTACGACAGATGTCCGACGGGCCGTCGGCGCGCCCGGTGCCTGGGTGAGGAGCGAGGGTAGGGAAGACATGAATATTCTCGAAGAATTGGCGGAATCGATTCGCCCAGAGGTCGTATCGCTCGCAGACCTTCTGCTGGGCCTGGCAATCGTTGCCGTAGCCTTGCCGTTGGCGCGCCTTGTCGAACGCTTGGCACGGGCGATCATGCGCCGCATAGAGAGCCTTTCTTCCGAGTCGATCACCGTGATCGGCCATGGCAGCCGCTATTTGACACTGTTCCTCCTGGCTTCCCTGGCGCTCAATCTCGTTGGCGTCAATATCGGATGGGCCCTGGGGCTAGCCGTGTTGTCCGTGATAGTCGTGATACTCACGTTGCGTCCGCTCGTCTCCAATTCCGCCGCCGGCTTCCTGCTCAAGTCACGACCGTCCTTCACCGTTGGCGACGAGGTGAAACTCTCGGGCCACATCGGAGAGGTCCTGGCTATCAGCGCCAGAACCACCATCTTGCGAACCCGGGATGGCCTGCGCGTCCACATACCAAACACGGAGGTCCTTGATCACGAGATCGTTGTCTTCACCGCCTTCGACACGCGTCGGCTCTCCGTGGAACTGAACGTCGACCAGCATTGCGACCTCGAAGCAGTAACGCAGGCCTTGATCGGAGCGGCGGAATCCGTCCCAATGGTGCGGCGGGACCCTCCCCCCAAGGTACACGTTTCGGACCTGAGCAGCGGAGCTCTTGGTCTCGTGGTTCAGTTCTGGTTCGAGCCCCACCGCTACACCGAACGCGAGGCCAGCAATGCGGTCAACCGCTCGGCCCACGCAGCGTTGCGAAACGCTGAAATCGAACTACTTCCTCCGCTCCTCAGACTCGATGCCATCGACGCTCAACTCGAGCCCGGGGCGTCGCTTCGACAGAACAGCACCGACCGGCCATAGCTCGCGGCTATGACCGGTCAGAGACGGCATTCTGGTGAGTGCCGGCGGCAACTGGTGATATTGCCGGCGGCGTACTACTCGTCGACGGACTCCGTCTCTTCAGCAGCCGCCTCAGCCTGCTCTTGCACGGTCTCCTCCGCGTCTTCGACGGCGTCGGTCGCGGCTGCCGCCACCTCATCCGCGCTACTGCGATCCAGCTTCGTCTGGATCGCGTCACGGATCTGAGTCGTTCCTTCCTTGATCTGGTTAGCCAGCTGATCTCTGTCTCTCTGCTGCAGCCGTTCCCGCGGAACGA
>JARFRN010000131.1 GCA_029287195.1 Acidimicrobiia bacterium
AGCGCCGCCCTTTCGTCGCCAATGTGGAACTCATTTACCGCAATGCCGACGAGTTGGGTGATGGCCAGATGAGCGTCGCCCACCTGGCGGGCGCGCGCCAAAGCCTCGTCCCACAGAGGCCGTGCTTCTGCGAAGCGACCACGTCGCTCGAATCGCTCACTGTCGAGATGGTCGCCTGAGACATCCAACACGTAGCCGGAATCGCGAAATACGATGAGGTCACCGCACGGACCTAGCCTCTGACGCAGTTTCGAGAGGTGATATTGGAGCGTCTTGACACCGCTGGCGGGCGCCGTCTCTCCCCACAGTGCGTCGAGCAGACGCTCTGGAGGAATCACCTCGCCGCGGTGGATGAGGAGGTACGCCAGCAAAGCCCGCTGTTTTGCAGCAGGGATCGCCAGGACTTCACCGTCAGCGACAACGGTGGTCGCCCCGGGTACAAGGAACTCCCTTTGAGCCATGGCATCGCCAAACAAGATGAGGGATCATTTCCTAAATGCCAAACGTATACGACAGGATCCAGACACGGCGCGGTGCGGTCACAGTTATGGAAAGGCTGAATCAAGCCCCTGTCGGCGACTTGACTCCGACGGGGCGCTACTGGGCGAGTTCGCTCTCGCAGTCGTGGATCCAACCGACGAATGACTCCACGTCGCCGGATCCTTCCTCGGCGATGTAGCAAAGGGCCCACTCGAGAATGTGCTTGTCGGAAAACCCGCATCCAGTGAGGAACTCGCGCGCCTCGTTGGCGAGAAGGTGCGCGCCCTCCAGCTGCGCCAGATCGGGGATCTCGTCATGGGATCCGCACTCACACGGATGCTTCGGGAGTGGACACGTGGTCATCGCATACTCCTCGATGCCTCTAGCTCATTATCCGTCCCCCGAGCGTCTGGGGGAAGGGTTTGTCGTTCGTGCGAAGACAAGGTCGTTCGTGCGAAGACAAGATCATGTGCTTGAAGAGACTGACAACTCGGCTACGCTCCCAGTATCGGCGGTCAGTGCATGCTCACAGCGCGAATCCGTCACGAGAGTCAGGACTCGCACGATGCACAACCGAATCACGCTGGGGAGAATGCAGAACCCAGTGCGAGGTTTCCTCCACGGTACGGCAGCCATCATGTCGCTGATCGGCACGGTCTTGCTGGTGATCAGGGCTTCCTCGTTGGCCGGGCAGGTCGCGATGATCGTCTATGGAATAGGTCTTCTGGCGTTGTATACGACCAGCTCCATCTACCACTCGATTCCCTGGCAGGAGACGAATAAGAAGCGGATGCAACGCATCGATCACGCCATGATCTTCGTCCTGATCGCTTCCACCTACACGCCGATCGGCATGATCGTGCTTGATGGCTGGCTCCGTCTCGTCAGCCTCGGTGTCGCTTGGTCGATAGCACTGATTGGGGTGAGCCACCATCTCTTCGTCCGTAATCAGCGCTTCCATCTATCCATCGGACTCATGGTGACACTTGGCTGGCTGGGGCTCCCATTGATGGTTCCCATGGCCAATCGCGCCGGCCTGGCGCTGGTGGGCCTGATCGCAGCGGGCGGCGTCGTGTACACGGTCGGGATGGTGATCGTGGCCACCAATCGGCCCCGCTTGTGGCCCCGAGTCTTTTCCTCTCACGAGCTGTTCCACGTTTTCGTGGTTACCGCGTCGGGATTGCACTTCGCCGCGATCCTGCGTTATGTGGCTCCGCTGACTGGCAGCCCGGCGATGGCAGCGCCGCTCGGTCCTCTACCTCTGTAACGGCAACACCTCGATCACAGACGGATAGCCTACTGAGCCGGAGATCGCGGAACGCTGAGTCCAGGCGATTCAGATCCGCCAGCTACTCTTGCGCTCCACCCGTCCGATGCCTTCCCGAGCGCCAGAACCTGATCTCCTTCACGGACGCGTCGCTCCGGTGAGAAGACCTCCACGGAGCTATCCGAGCGCACCACCAGTGGGAGGCTCGACAGCGTAGATCGGTTGGTGGAGCGAGCTGCGCTTCGCACGACATCTTCTGGGTCGGCCAGCTCATAGGAGAGATCCACAACCGTTCTGTGTGCGACGGCCACATCCCAGTCTGCCAGGTCGACCTGGCGACCGAAGAGGAGTTCTCCCCCGAGATCATCGAGCAAACGCAGCATGCTCTGTGACGCCTCATCGGGCATAGTCGCGTAGACGGCTGGAATCCCGAAACGCTGCTTGGCAAGTTGGGCAGCGAGCAGATTCACCTCGGCGTTGGGCGTGACCACGACAAGGCTCTTGGCATCAGCTGCGCCGGCTTCATCCATCACCTCTTCGTCGAGCGCATTGCCCTTGATGAATGCAAGACCCTGACGGGCCGCAGCCCGGCCGTGATCCGGATTCGTGTCGATGAGTGTCACCGGATGACGCTCCGCAAGCAAGGATGCCATCCGCAGGGATACCGGCCCGGCCCCAACAAACAGGATTCCGTTGCGGTCATCCGCAACCAGTTCACCGCGTCGCCGCAACCACTCGATAGACCTCGTGAGCAGCACCGGCACAGTTGCCGTCGTGAACACCGCCATGAAGACGAGAATCGAAAAGATGCGGGCATCAATGATGCCGGCGGTGAGTGCGATTTCAGCAACGATGATCTCGACTGCCCCGCGACCGTTCATCCCCGCCCCGACGGCAACCCCCTCGCGAAAGCCGTAGCCGGTGGGTAGATAGAAGAGCGCAGTGCCAATGATCTTGCCGATAGTCGCCAAGACAACGACGGCGACTACCAGCAGGAACGAGTCGGTGAACACCTCGAACGAGACTTTGAAGCCAGCGGTTACGAAGAAGACAGGTGCTAGTAAGCCAACCGAGACGTTGCGGGCGCGTGCTTCAACTGCACCTAGTTGAGAGTGATTCAACACACCGTCTCGGATGAACAAACCGGCCAGGAATGCGCCCAGAATCCCGTGCAAGCCGGCAGCCTCGGCGGCCGCCGCAAACGCCAACCCGATACCGACAACCGATATGAACAGTACCGAGGGATCGAACTTGCGACGGGCGATCAGCGGACCCAACTTTGGGAACAACCACCCACCGATCAGCCAGACACCCCCGAGAAACAGCACCGCCTTGGCCACCGTCGCAAGAATGCCGGATAGTGCGATCGTTCCGGTCGCAGCCAAGCCAAGCAGTGCCGCAAAGAGCACTAGTGCTGCGATATCCGAGAACAGCGCACCTGCCATCAGCACATGTGCAATCCGGGTGTTGAGGATTCCCAGGTCGACCAGGATGCGGGACTTCGTCGCCAGCGACGTCACTCCCATGGCCACCGCGACAAACGCGGCTGCGATCGCATCGCCGTCGATGAGCATGATCAGCCCGAACCCAAGCGCTGCAGGCACCACAAACCCACCAAAGGAGGCAAGCAGACCGGGACGCGATGCCTTGCCCAGCGACGAGGGGTCGAGGTGAAGGCCGATATAGAGCATCAGCAAAACCACACCGAGCTTGCCGATCACGGCGATGGCGTCGTCGGTCGAGAGAACGCCGAGCAACGGGGGGCCGAGCACAATTCCGGCGGCCAGTTCACCCAGTATCGACGGATAACCAAGACGTCTTGCCAGCCAACCGCCCGCAAGGGCGGCAAGGAGCACGAGCAGGAGGTTTGTTGGATCGAAGCTCATCTCACTCTCCTCAACTACATGCGTTACCCAATACACGAAATCTAATACGTGTTATGTGGATCGTCAAGCTCTGCTGTTGCGCAACAGACCCACTCCTTCCTGCGTCACACCCAACGCTCCCGTGCTGCTACCCCAGGTTGCTGCCCTCACCGCAAGCCCACAGTCGGGCCCAAGTGGTCCGGGGAGAGTGATGCCCGGATCGTTCGAGATCAGATCTGGGCGATAGGCAACATTCGCCTGCGTCGGTTCATCCCGCGGCGAGGTTCTCACCTTCTATGAATGCATTGATGTCTCGGCCGACTTGTCTATCGAAGAAGGTCTGGGTGTGGCTCTTCCCTTCATATGCCTTCAAAGTGCAAGCAGGGATCAGCCCTGCGGTTTCCTCGACCAGTGCCATTGGGAAATCGGCGTCGTTCTCGCCGACGATCAGCAGTACAGGAACCGAGATCTCAGGTAGGACGGCACGGGCGTCGAAAGCCATACCCGCCTCGGCTTCGATCATCACGTCCTCCGCGAAGCCCTCATGAGTGTTACCGAATCCCCAGCGTCCCATGAAGGCCCCGAACATGCCTGCCAAACCGCCCTGCAGCAATCCCGACCCGGGAAACCGCCAATCCGACCAATCTGCCTTGATCGACTCGGCAAGGGCCGCCCTGGGATTGCCCTCACTCAACCTGAGAGCAAAGTCGTAGTTGCTCTGCTTGCTTCCGGGACTCGCTTCACAGGCGACCCCGACCAACGCGATGTGGTCGAACACTTCTGGATGATTGGCCGCCAAATAGATGCCGATCATGCCCCCAAACGAATCACCCACAACCAGGTCGACACGCCCACCAAACTCGTCGGCGATCAGCCGGGCGTAATCTTCTGCCATGTCGGCAATGGTGTGTCCCACCGGCATACCCTGTCGCCTGGTGACATGCCAGGCCGTGTACCCGGCATCGATGAGCGGCTTCACGTGCCAGAACATCATCCGCAGGGCGATGCCCGAAGGAACCACGTTGCCAGGACCCCCCGGGAGGCTCAGCAGTGTCCTGGGCCCACTCCCAGAGCGGGCATACACCATCCCGTTGGCGAACCGGCCCCGGACGTGTTTCGGCATACACACCTCCTTCCCTCCCACAGTAATGCCCCACCGCCCGGAGTTCTGGACGGCGTAGTCCCAACCGAGATGCCCACCTGCCAGGCAGAACAGCCCACACCCGCTCCCGGACTCGACCCCGTTCGGATCGTCGTTGGACCAGGCGATGGTGGCTGTCTCGGAGTCGACAGAGACTTCGTTGAATACCTCGCAATTGTCGGCGACGACCGCAGATCTCGACCCGGATGTGCTCCACAGCGACTGTGCGCCGCCAAGGCTCGAGCCACAGGACTGACAGGCCGCCACCCCGGGTCCCCATCAGGGGGAGCTACCAGCCCAAGACGGTCCTCCCCTGGCGGGAGGACAGGTCCAGAACCCACCGAAGGAAGGGCCTGGATGAGGAGGGATCGATTGGAGCCGACGATCCGCCCTGGTTGTTCGAGCTTCCGAGACGGTTCGAGCGCGCGAAGAAAGGTTTGGTAGCCCCGACCGGATTTGGACAGGCGTTACCGCCTCGAGAGGGCGTCCCGGGGGTTTATGGGGCGATTCCGGGGAGGTCTACCGCGGCGATCGATTCTGTCGAACTGCCCCTTATTCATTGGGGATTCTGGGCATCGGTCAATGCTCGGCGCCTCTCATCGTCTTTGGGCGTCTTTCATCGTTTCGCGCCCCGAGCACGCCCCGGGCAACGATGACCCCAGCACGGTCCGAGACCCCCGCCAGTCGGCCGCCTGTCGACCTGGGACGCCAGCAGGGGTGGATGCCTGACCTGAGACGTAGGTGAGACTGTTAGTCCATCTTTCCGAGCCAGCCGCGTCGTTCCATCCACTTCGCCGTTTCGAGGACCGGAACCACTGAAGCTGCAGCACCGAGGAGTGCAAGCCACTGGGCGGCACTGAGGGCGTAGGTACCGAAGGCCTCTTGGAGGATAGGGATGTACATGATTGCACCGAGGAGCAATACCTCCCAGAGGATTGCAAGGTTGAGCCATCGGTTGGCGAATGGATCATCGAGTACCGAGCGGCGGTCGGAGCGAAAGTTGTAGGCCTTGAAGAACTGGATGAGCACAAGGGAAACGAAGGTGTTCGCCATGGCTTGTTCGACGGTGCCGCCTGTGGCCCTGGTGGTGGCAAACACTGCGATGTTGACGATCGCCGACCACAGCCCGCCGAGCGCCATCAGGGTTACTACGGGCCTAGTGAAGATCCCGCGGCGCGGATCCCGCGGCGGCCGCTGCATGAGGTCGGGTTCCGGGGGATCGACGGAGAGGGCGAGAGC
>JARFRN010000139.1 GCA_029287195.1 Acidimicrobiia bacterium
TAGCGCCAGCGGGTGAGGCGCCGCATGAGGGCGTCGCGGTAGAACGTGTAGCCGCCCCCCGTGTGGGAGATCAGCCCGAAGAACTCCTCCGTGCCCAGATAGTTGATCCAGGGATACGGGGTGTGAGGTGTCGTGATGACGTACTCACGAGCTTCGTCATCGAAATAGCCATACGACATGATGCTGGTGGGCCCCCTGAGCGAGCGGATGCAAGCGTATCAGAGTGGGAATACCCGACTTCGGCTCCCGGTCGTCTCGTACAGTGATCCGCACACGCCTCGACGAGAGTGAGTAGAACGTGGACAGGAATCCGGTCATCGAAGCACTGGGTAGGCGACTCCGACTCGCGGTTATTGGGGGCGGGCCCGGGAGTTTCATCGGTGCGATGCATCGAGCTGCTGCTCGAATCGACGATCGCTACGTCTTGGTCGCCGGTGTTCTGTCGTCGGATCCCGAACGTTCACATCTGGCGGCGACTGCGATCGGAATCGAACCCGGCCGCGCCTACACGGATGCGTACCAGCTGATCGAAGCCGAGGCCAACCGCGACGACGGCGCCGACGTTGTTGCGATCATGACACCGAACGACAGCCACCACGCCTATTCCATGGCTGCGTTGGATGCAGGGTTCGACGTGATCTGCGACAAGCCGATCACGAACACCATCAACGAGGCGATGGATGTGCTGGCAAAGGTCGAAGAGACCGGGCTCGTGTTTTGCCTGACCCACAACTACACCGGGTACCCCATGGTGCGTCAGGCGCGTGCGATGGTCGAGTCGGGGGAGCTCGGTGAGATCCGTCTCGTGCAGGTCGAGTACGTCCAGGGTGGCAAGGCCGACGAGAGTGATCCTGATCCGGGTGAAGGGCTTCCGTGGCGCTACGACCCGGTGCGCGGCGGCCCATCGTTGGTGATGGGCGACATCGGTACACACGCCCACAACCTGGCTCGTTTCATCACGGGCCTCGAGGTCACCGAGGTTGCTGCTGAAGTCGGCCATGTCGTTCCGAGCCGACTGGTTGACGACTACGCCGGGGTGCTTCTGCGGTTCAGCAACGGAGCCCGGGGAACCTTCTGGGTCACCCAGACAGCTGCAGGCATCGAGAATGCCCTCCGGATTCGAGTGTCCGGCACTCTCGGAAGCTTGGAGTGGCTGCAGGAACGACCGACCCGCCTGCGTTTCAGCCCAATCAACGGACCGGCGGAGGTGCGAACGCCGAACGGACCGGGCACGCTACCGATCTCGGCGAGAGCCACACGTATCGTTGCGGGCCACCCCGAAGGTTTCCATGAAGGCTTCGCCAACGTGTACACCGACGCTGCGGAGGCAATTGCTGCTCGCCGAGCCGGCGTGCCGGTCGATCCTCTGGCGCTCCACTTCCCAAATGCTCGGGACGGAGCCATCGGGGTCGCGTTCGTCGATGCTGCCGTCGCGTCGAGTGCGGCCGATGGTGCCTGGACGAACGCGCTCGGCCCGTTCAGCGACTAGCTGCCTTCTGAACGCCTAGTACTCGTTCGGGACGAATGTCTGTTCCGCAATGGGCGGCCGGATGTAGCCGGTGTCGTCCTGGCGCGGCGGCAACTCCAGCGGACCAAGGGTCCGGTCTTCGTATGGGATCATCGAGAGCAAGTGGCTGATGCAGTTGAGCCGCGCTCGTTTCTTGTCTTCGGCATCAACCACGTACCACGGGGCCTGCTTGATGTCGGTGTGATCGAAGAGGATGTCCTTCGCCTTGGAGAACTCGACCCACTTGGCGCGCGATTCGAGGTCCATCGGGCTCAGCTTCCAGCGTTTGATCGTGTCGTCGATACGAGCCTGGAATCGGCGCTCCTGTTCCTCGTCGCTGACCGAGAACCAGTACTTGATGAGGAGGATCCCGCTCCGGACGAGCATGCGCTCGAATTCCGGGCACGAGCGGAGGAATTCCGTGTACTCCTCCTGGGTGCAGAACCCCATCACCGGTTCGACCAAGCCGCGGTTGTACCAGGATCGATCGAACAGCACCATCTCACCTGCCGCAGGCAGGCGGCTCACGTAGCGCTGGAACCACCACTGTGTCTTCTCACGTTCAGTCGCTGTTCCGAGAGCCTCGACTCTGCAGATACGGGGATTGAGCCGCTCGGTGATGCGCTTGATCACCCCACCCTTGCCGGCCGCGGCACGTCCCTCGAAGATCACAACGACCTTGAGGCCCTCCTCCTTGACGTAGCTCTGAAGCTTGACCATTTCAGTCTGGAGCCTTGCGAGTTCGGACTCGTAGTACTTCTTCTTGAGTTTTGGCGGCCTGACGCTCTTCTGGGGTTCGACGGTGTCGAACACCGACTGGTACACCGACGGTTCCTCTGCCGCGAGCTCTTCTGCGACCAGCTCTTCCGAAACAATCTCCTCCGCCGCCAGCTCCTCTGCCGCCAGCTCCTCAGCCGTCGATTCCTCTGACATAGCATCTCGTGACATCGACATGTGCACCCCTCAGATTGCCGCGTGCGTCACACGATACCGTCTACGTCTGGTGCCTGCGTCTCCTCGAGGATGGGCGGGGTATCACGATTGAGGTAGTGTCC
>JARFRN010000145.1 GCA_029287195.1 Acidimicrobiia bacterium
GCAAGCTGGTCGTGCCGGGTCTGCAGATCGCTGAGGCGGAGGCGAACCGCGGCCTGCTGATCTTGGAGGGTGAGCAGTGCGGTGTCCTCGATGTCGGTGGTGAGTGCGCCTTGCAGAGTATCGATTTGTGTACTGATCTGACCGAGCACTGCGGCGGCGGCAGCCGCTTCCTCGGGGGTTGCGTTGATCGGCGTCACCTCGAATGCAAGCAGCTTGGCAATCGCAACGTCGAGCTCGGCCTGCAACGCCAGCCGGTTTGGATCGCTGTTGCGAAGCTCGTCGATCTGCTCCCTATAGGCGAGAAACTCGACCTCGAGATCAACGATCTGGCGATCGAGTTGTTCGAGCGCTGCGGTGAAGCTCGCTTCAGCAGCCTCGGTCGCAACATCCTGGTAGGCATCGGCGACCGCGTTGACCACGGCAATGGCCTCAGCGCTCGTTGCACCCGTGTAGACGATGTCGATCTCATCGCTGGCACCGTCGGCACTCACTCCGATCTCGTCGACCAGGTCCTCGATGTCGATTTCAATGGGTGGATTCCCGGCCGCAAGAAGGTCGATACTGCGTTTCAGCACCGTCCGCGAGCCTGCGATCTCCGCCTGGTTGGTGACGTATCGCTCGGGGGTATCGGCAAATACTTGCTCGAAGACGCCACTGGTTCGAGGGTCTTCCACCGTGATGGTTGCGGTGGCCGTCCACGCCTCATTGCTGTTGCCGTATAGCCAGCCCAGCCCGGCAAAGCCGATCGCGAGAAAGAGAACCAGCCACCGATACTGCCAAGCAGCACCGAGAACGGTCGGCTCCATCGACTGATCGTGAACGTCGTACATGATTGTGCTACCCCTGGGCCCTGTGAACGACACGAGGTTAGCGGTGCTGCCAGTTTGAGGCGTCGCAAGTCCAACGGCATGTACCGCTATGGGCTGGATTGAGCCCGAGCTGTGAATCCCGCTGAGCCACGGTGGGTCGAAACCCGCCCGCGAGAGTCCCGTGAAATCCCTGGAGATTCCTGACAAACAGTGCGCGTGTTCGCGCAAATACTGAATGTGACTGTGGCTGTGGATAAGTTCCGGTCGAAGACGCCATGCAAAATCTTCAATGAGAACGGGCTCTCCCGACCCAGTAACTAGTAACATAGCGCTGAGAGCGAATAGGTCTTTAAGCGCCATTCAGCGTCTGCCTATGCTGCTCTCGGGCTAGATGAGAGAGATGAGAATCTCGTCAGGGGGCTAGGAATGCTAGATGGGCAGAGTCGTTCATCGGCAGCTGCGGCGCAGTTGCCGGAGCGACAGGCAGAGGTAGGAAAGCCGCGGCTGCGGGCGGTACCCGAACTACGGCCGGTGGGGAAATATGAGCGGTTCGTCAAACCTCTTGTTGACCGAGTCGCCGGAGCCGTACTGTCGGTCGTGACGTTTCCGATTCTGATGGTGGTAGTCCCCGCCATATGGGCGACAATGGGCTTCCCGGCAATCTTCAAGCAGCAACGGATCGGCAGGCACGGCAAGGAGTTCACCGTCTACAAGCTGCGCACGATGCGGCACGACCGGCGGGTAACCCAGCTCGACTTCGCCGGACCCGATCGCCGGCAGAACCACAAGTCGGATAACGACCCGCGTCACACGAGACTGGGCCGCTTCCTGAGGAAGTGGAGCATCGACGAGATCCCACAACTGTGGAACGTAGCCCTCGGCCAGATGAGCTTGATCGGACCGCGGCCCGAACTTCCCCATCTGGTGGCGAATTACGAACCGTGGCAGCACCATCGTCACGAGACCAGGCCCGGCATGACGGGCCTGTGGCAGGTGACTGCGCGCGGTGACATCCCGATGCACGAGGCAACCGATATCGACCTCGAATACGTCAACACCTTGTCATTCAGAATGGACCTCAAGATCCTGATGCTCACGCTGCCGGCGATGCTCGGCGTGCGTAAAGGCTCGTAGCCCTACACTCCAGCGCTCTAGACTTCAGCCGACCATGGCCAGGGCGGCCTGAATGTACGAGAACCGACGAGGTAGGGTTCATGAAGCTTGTCATGCTTGGAGCCGGTGGTTTCATCGGCTCCAATCTCGCTGAATACCTGATTGATCGCGGCGAGCATGACGTGGTCGGTGTCGACGTCTCGGCAGAGAAACTGACCGGTATATCCGGAGGGAACTTCAGATTCATCGAAGCCGACATAACCAAGGCGCCGGACCTGACAGACGACCTGATCTCGCAAGCCGACGTCGTCGTCGACCTCGTGGCCTACGCAAATCCGAGCATCTACGTCGAAGCACCGCTCGAAGTCGTACGACTCAACTTCTTCGAGAACCTGCGCATCGCCGAGACCTGCATGCGTCATGGCAAGCGGCTCATCCAGTACTCGACATCTGAGGTTTACGGGAAGAACCCCAGGCGCCAAAAATTCATCGAGGACGAATCTGACCTGATCCTGGGTCCGGTCGTGAAGCAACGCTGGATCTACGCTGCCTCCAAGCAACTCCTAGAACGGATGCTGCATGGACATGGCCTCAGGGGCGACCTCGAGTACACGATCCTGCGACCATTCAACTTCGTCGGACCCCGCTTCGACTATCTCGTCGAAGCGGGAACCAGGGGTGGACCCCGGGTGTTCGCCCACTTCATGTCCGCTCTCTTGACGGGAGGCCCGATGTACCTGGTCGACCGGGGAACCCAGCGTCGTTGCTTCACCCATATCGCCGATGCCAACGAGGCATTCACTGTTCTGCTCGAGAGTCCCGGAGCCGCCAATGAAGTATTCAATGTCGGCAATCCGGATACCGATACCTCGATCCGAGACCTGGCAATACTCATGCAGAAGATATATGAGGACTTGACCGGGAAATCAACGCATAATGAGCTAGTGGAGATCAGCGGCGAGGAGTTCTATGGAGTCGGCTACGAGGACACCAACAGGGTTCCGCCGGACATCTCCAAGCTGGAAGGTCTTGGTTGGAAACCGCGATTCGGTCTCGAACGAACGTTCAGAGACGCAATCCAATACAACCTAGGTCAGGACCACGAATAACCATGGAAGGAGCCAGATGACATCCCTGGCAAATAGACGTCTTTCGATACGGAGGGCGGCACTGGTTACCGTCGCTGTGTCGTTGCTGGTGGCACTGGTGTCACCGACGGCGACGCAGGCGGCCGAAGTAGACCCGCCGACGAGCACAGAGTCTGTGCTCATCGTTGCTCCTCATCCGGGCGACGCAACGATCATGGCGGGCGGCATCTCGTACGCTCTGGATTCATACTCCGATACCTCCGGAGCGGGCGTGACCATCGCCTACATGACCAACAACGACTTCGGTATCACGGACGGAGATGACGGAACTCTCCAGCTCGAAGCGGTAACGGCGCAGACCGGCCAACTCAATCGAGCCGAGGATGATTTGATCTTCTTTGGCTATCCCGATGGAGAGCTGGCGGGTGTGTGGGGTACTGCGGCCCCGGCCGTGTTCACCGCGAGCACCGGCCTGGAAGCAACGTATGCATCGCGCGGTCTTGGGCTGACCGATTGGCACGATTACCGGATGGGAGCTGGAGAGCAGCACGCCGACTACAACCAAGAGGCGATGATCGCCGACATGGAGGCGTTGATCGATGAGCGCCGCCCCGACCACATCTTCCTGGGCGGTCCCGAGAACCGGAACACCGATTACACGACCACTTACGACGTCGTTGCGGCAGCTCTCGACAACGTAGTCGCAGACGACGCAGACTACGGTGCGGTGCTGCATACAACCGTCGTCTGGCACCCGGATCCGGCGCTCGACGACAAGTGGCCTCAAGACATCGCCCCAGCCGACGACATCATCTCGGACGAGGACCCGAGCATCGACCCGCCCGCAGTCACCACGCTTGCCGACGTCGGCTTGGTGTGGGCCGACCGGGAGCAGTTTGTCGTACCGACAGCGCTACAGAACCCGGTGATTGCGGCCAACCCGAAGGCGCAAGCGATCGACGAGTTCACCAGCCAGGGTGGTCTGGGTGGCTTCATCGGCCGCTTTGTCCATCGCGACGAGATCTTCTGGGCCGACTATGTCAACTTCCCAGACCTCTCGATCGATGATGTGACGGT
>JARFRN010000150.1 GCA_029287195.1 Acidimicrobiia bacterium
CGGCCGGGTGTCCCGGTCGAGGAACTGTGCGATGTTGTCGACCGATTCGATCAGTTCGAGACCCTTGTTCTGCAAGGCGTCGTAGCCGCTCGTGTCGGCATCGTTTGCCGTCGCCAACCAGTTCGAGTTGGCATCGGTGTAGTACTTCTGTGCCTCGCCGGTGCCGATGAACCTGAGCAGCTCCTTGGCGGCCGGCTGGTTCTCCGGAGCCTTGGAGAGCATGAAGCCATCAATTGGAGCGTCGACCGAGTCCTGGCCGTGCTCCGCATTGATCTCCGGGAAGGCAAAGAAGTCGAGGTCGTCCCGAGCCTCCTGCGAGACCTCCTGGAATTGCTCGCCGACAAACATGCCGAGCAGGTACATGCCGGCTTCTTTGCGCGCCACCGTTTGCGCAGCCTCCTGCCAGGTACGGCCGAGGGCGCCGGGCTGGTGGTACGGAAGCAGGTCTTTCCAAACGGAGAAGACCTCGCGGGTCTGGTCGTTGTTCCACGGCTGACGGTGTGCCATGAGGTCGACGTGATATTGGTAGCCGTTGATGCGCATGTTCAGGTAGTCGAACGTGCCCATCGCCGGCCAGCCGTCCTTGTCACCGAAAGCAATCGGAACGAACCCGTCGTCCATCATGCCCTGTGACAGCGTCGTCAGCTCGTCGAGGGTCGTCGGGATCTGATACCCGTTCTCCTCGAAGAAGCTCTTGCGATAGAACAGAGCCCATGGGTAGGTGATGAACGGAACGAAGTACTGATTGCCGTCCAGGCCGGTCGATGCCTGTTTGAAGGCGTCCGAGTAGTTGCTGCCGATGTCGTCCCAGACGTCGTTGATCTGCGTGGAAAGACCACGATCGGCAAAGAACTGCATACGGAAGCCGGCGAACCAGGTGAACACGTCGTCGGGACGCCCCTGCAGGTACGTGTTGATCTGCTCCTGGAACGTGTTGTGGTCGACGGTGTTGATGGCCAGCGTGATGTCCGGATTCTTCTCCTCGAACCGGGCGAACATCGCGCCGTAGGCATCCTTGGTCAGGGGATCAGAGGCATTGGAGCCGACCGTCACGGTGCCGCTCGCTGCCTCGCCTCCGCCGCCGGCGTCGTCGCCGCCGCCAGCGGTGGTCTCGGTGGACTCGTCGTCATCGCCGCAAGCTGCCAGCAACACGGGGGCTGCAAACACGCTTGCTCCGGCAATGCCCTTGAGCAGGTTGCGACGAGAAATGTCCGTGCCGCTTGTTTCGAGCGGCTCTTCGGGGTGCGTCATGCTCCTCCTCCTCTGAGCTCCGGTTGTTTGAACTAATCAAACAAAATCCAACAGAGCCTCGTGCCTATTTGACCCGTATTCGGTCGCTATGTCAAGCCCCTAAATGGTGCAATCGATTGAATATTCAGCGCGCGTAAGGTCGCGAAAGCCAAGAATATCCCCGGATTAGGCCCCAATACCTTGTTGGAATGTGTTGACTTATTTGTGATAGTGGTGCAAGCTCTCCATATGGGAGGCATGCTTGATAAGGTGGCAGGCGTTGTCTACGGGGCCGACTACAACCCCGAACAATGGGACCGCGCCACTTGGGCCGCAGACCTCGAGTTGATGCGACAGGCCGGTGTCAATCTCGTCAATGTGGGCATCTTCTCCTGGGCCGAGCTGGAGCCCTGTCTTGGCGAGTATCGCTTCGAGTGGCTCGACGATGTACTCGATGCCCTTGCCGCCGCCGGCATCTTTGTGAATCTGGCCAACGCCACCGCAACACCACCCCCTTGGTTCTCGACCTGCTATCCGGAGGCCCTTCCGGTTCTCGCCGATGGCAGTCGTTTGTGGCCCGGTGCCCGGCAGGCCTTCTGTCCGAGCTCGCCGGTCTATCGGGAGCATGCGCTGCGGATTACCCGGCTGATCGCCGAGCGCTACGCCGAGCACCCCGCCCTCGTCATGTGGCACGTGAGCAATGAGATCGGCGGCCGCAACGCTCTCTGCTATTGCGACGAGAGTGCGGCTGCGTTCCGCAAGTGGTTGGAGGTGCGCTACGGGACACTGGACGAGCTGAATCGGGCATGGGGCACGACCTTCTGGGGTCAGCGCTATTCAGAGTGGACGCAGCTACTCCCGCCACGCCGGGCGCCGACCTTCGGCAACCCAACTCACGATCTCGACTTCCGCCGTTTCTCGTCCGACGCCTGCCTCGACATATACCGCGCCGAGCGTGACGTGATACGCGCCGTTACTCCGGACATCCCCGTAACCACCAACATCATCCCCAACCACCGCGACCTCGATTATTGGAGGTGGGCCCCCGAAGTCGACGTGATCGCAGCGGACCACTACCTGAAGGCGCACGACCCCGAAGCCCACATCGAGCTGGCCCTGACAGCGGACGTTGCCCGCGGGCTCGCCGCCGGGGAGCCGTGGATGCTGATGGAACACTCGACGAGCGCCGTCAACTGGCAGCCCCGCAACATTGCCAAGCAGCCGGGCGAGATGATCCGCAACAGTCTGCAACATGTCGCCCGGGGGGCGGACTCCGTGATGTTCTTCCAATGGCGCGCCTCCCGGTTTGGCGCCGAGAAGTATCACTCGGCGATGGTGCCCCATGCCGGTACCGATTCGAAGGTCTGGAAAGAGGTCGTCGAACTCGGGGGGATCCTGAGCCGGTTGCACGACGTTGTAGAAACGACTCTCGAGGCAGATGTGGCGCTCATCTTCGACTACGAGTCGCGATGGGCGCTCGAGACCGGCTCACATCCGACGGTCGACGTGACCTACCTCGATCGAGTCGCCCCGCTCTACCGGGCTACATGGGATTCGGGGATCACGGTCGATGTTGTGTCGCCCGACGCCGAGCTCACCGGCTACAAGATGGTGCTCGTCCCCTCGCTGTACATAACCCGTGAGTCGACGGCGGCCCGAATCGATCAGTTCGTGACTGCCGGCGGTCACGCCATAGTCACCTACATGAGCGGGATCGTCGACGAGTATCTTCACATCCACCCCGGTCCGCACCCTGGTGCGATGCGGGATTGGCTCGGCGTGTGGGTGGAGGAGTTCTTCCCGCTGCGAGCAGGTGAACAAGTCGGCCTCGACGACGACTCGCAGGTCGAGGTGTGGACCGAGATGCTGCGTCTCGACGGAGCGACACCCGTGACCACCTACAAGGATGGGCCGTTGCCCGGGGTTCCGGCCGTCACCCGCCATGATCACGGTGAAGGCACGGTCTGGTACATGGCGACGCGACTCGAGGACGACGCAACCGCACGGCTGGTCAATCAAGCGCTCAAAGTGGCGGGAATCAAGCCACCGATACCGATGGTCACCGCACCTTCCGGGCTCGAGGTGACACGCCGTCGCGGCGACTCCGGCTGCTTCTTGTTTCTGATCAATCACGGCAGCGAGACCGCCCACGTGCTGGCCAAGGGCCACGACCTCGTTGCGGACACCGCAATCAACGGGAGGCTGAGCTTGTTGCCGGGTCGAGTGGCCGTTATCCAGGAGGAGGCGCCCTGACATGCTGGCCGAACAACGCCAGGGTCACATCCTCGAGCTGATCAGGAGGAACGGCGCGGTCCGGGTGGCCGATCTCGTCGAAGACCTTGGTGTGTCGGACATGACGATTCGACGCGATCTGGGTGTGCTGGCCGCCGCCGGCCTGATCCAGAAGGTTCACGGCGGAGCAACGCTCGTCGCCGACAGCGCCACTTACGAGCCGAGCTTTGCCGCCAAGTCGACGCTGCAGCAGAAGGAGAAGCGTGCCATTGCCGCGGCCGCCGCCGAGCTCGTCGAGCCCGGTGCTGCGATTGCTATGAGCGCCGGAACCACGACATATGCGGTGGCAGGCGAGCTGCTCAACGTACCCGGGATAACCGTTGTGACGAACTCGGTGCAGATAGCGGATCTGCTCTACCAGCACGGACGGTCCGATCAGACGGTGCTGCTCACCGGCGGAGTGCGGACACCCTCCGATGCATACGTGGGCCCGCTGGCAGTGCATGCTCTGGCCACCATTCACGTTGATCTGGTGTTCATGGGCGTGCACGGCATGACGCTGGAAACCGGCTTCACGACTCCGAACATGCTCGAAGCGGAAACCGACCGCGCCCTGGTCGACGCGGGGCGGCATCTCGTCGTGGTGGCCGATCACACCAAGTGGGGGGTGGTTGGTATCAGCTCGATTGCTCGCCTCGATGAAGCCGACACGGTCATCACCGACTCGGCGCTCGATCCGGCGGCGGCTGCCGTGCTCGAAGACACCGTTCGTGAACTGGTTCTCACAGGCTCACCGGTAGAAGACAGGACGACCGTATGAAAAAGACCCCGACGAAGATGGCCGATGGTCGGGAACTCATCTACTACGACGAGGATGAGTCAACCATCCGCGACAACCCCGACCTGCGCGACCTCCCCGAGCTACAAGTCACGTCTGAAGCTCGCCATGACCCGATTCTGGACGAGTGGGTTGTCATGGCCTCGCACCGCCAGACCAGGATCTTCATGCCGCCGACGAACCGTTGCCCACTGTGCGCTACCACCCCAGACAATCCGACGGAGATTCCGGCGCCCGACTACGACGTGGTCGTTTTCGAGAATCGTTTCCCCAGCCTGGCGCTAACGGCACTCGACGTCGATCCATCGGTACCCATCGATTCGGATCTCGTCGAACGACGCCCGGCCCGCGGCAGGTGCGAAGTCGTTGTTTTCACCAGCGACCACGATCGATCGTTCTCCCAGCTGCCGGTCGAGAGAATCCGGAGTGTCCTCGACGTATGGGCGGATCGCACCGCCGATCTCGGCGCCATGCCGGGGATCGAGCAGGTGTTCCCGTTCGAGAACTGCGGCATCGAGATTGGCGTCACATTGACCCACCCGCACGGCCAGATCTACGCCTACCCGTTTGTAACTCCGAAGACGACCCGCATGTTGCGGAGTGCACGCCGCTACCGGGAGAAGATGGGTAGGAACCTCTTCGCCGAGGTGCTGGCTGCAGAGCGGCGGCTTCGGGAACGCGTCGTCGTAGAGAACGACAACTGGACTGCTTTCGTCCCTTCGGCTGCGCGTTGGCCCGTAGATGTTCATCTGTATCCGCACCGGCAGATGCCGGATCTGACCGAATTGAACGAAGCCGAGCGCGACGACTTTGCCGACCTCTATCAAGTTGTACTCCGCAAGCTCGATGCGCTCTACGACAAGCGGCTTCCCTACATCGCCGGCTGGCACCAGGCTCCGGTCAACAGCGATCGCGACCTGGCCTACCTACATCTCGAGGTGTTCTCCGTGCAGCGGGCGGCCGACAAGCTCAAGTATCTTGCGGGGTCGGAGTCGGGGATGGCAGTCTGGATCAACGACGCTACCCCGGAGCAGATCGCCCAGATGTTGCGTGAGGCAGGGAATTGACCAAAGCCGCCAACGTATTCCGATCGGTTTTTGGCGGGGAGCCCGATGGAGTGTGGGGTGCTCCCGGCCGGGTCAACCTCATCGGGGAGCACACCGACTACAACGACGGCCTCGTTCTACCGTTTGCGCTGGCCGAGCGCACCGAAGCCGCCCTCAAGTTGCGCGCCGACGGGTTGATCCGCATGTGCTCGGCAGTGGTGCCCAACGACATCCTCGGCATACCCACCAAGGAGCTGGCACCGGGGTGGCCGGCGGGATGGGGATCCTACATCGCCGGCGTGCCCTGGGCACTCGAAATCGACGTCGGCTTCGATGTGGCGATCGACAGCTTGGTGCCGGTCGGTGCGGGGCTCTCCTCTTCCGCAGCACTCATCTGCGCCGTAGGTCTCGGGCTCAACGATGTGCTGGATTTGGGCCACTCGCGACGCGAGCTGGCCCGGCGCACCCGTCGCACCGAGAACGAATACGTAGGTGCACCCACCGGCGGGATGGACCAGATTGC
This sequence comes from Acidimicrobiia bacterium, assembly GCA_029287195.1. Classification (GTDB taxonomy): domain Bacteria; phylum Actinomycetota; class Acidimicrobiia; order Spongiisociales; family UBA5794; genus JAAETI01. The sequence continues at coordinate 5,870 of JARFRN010000150.1, forward strand.
GTCGCTGCTGGGCACGGAAGGCCACGCGCTGCTGTACGACGTTCAGGCAGACACAACAGAGCAGATTCCGTTTGACCCGTCGGCCGCCGGGCTGAAAGTGCTCGTGGTTGACACGACGGTGCGTCACGGGCATGCCGACGGGGAATACGCCGAACGCCGTGCCGATTGCGAGATGGCCGCCCGACAACTCGGAGTGCAAACCCTGCGCGATGTCGCCTACGCGGACCTCGACTCGGCACTAGACCATCTCGAGAACGAGCGGCTGGTGAAACGGGCTCGTCACGTCGTCACGGAAAACCAGCGGGTGCTCGATACGACGGCCGCCCTGGCAGCCGACGACTGGGTTGCGGCCGGGGAGTTGCTGACAGCCGCCCACGCATCGATCCGGGATGACTTCGAGGCGAGCTGTACCGAGCTCGATGTTGCGGTAGCGATGCTCCTCGAGTCCGGGTCACTGGGAGCCCGGATGACTGGAGGTGGATTTGGGGGAGCTGCCATAGCGCTCGTCCCCGCAGACCGTACCGACGAAGCCGCTCATACCGTGCGAGCCGTCTTTGCCGACAACGGCTTTGCGCCACCCAACATCTTCAGCGTCGTACCCTCCGCGGGCGCAACGCGGATCGAATAGCCCCAAGGAGCAGCAATGGACCCGCAACATTTCTCCCTTTATGGCAACACCATCACGCCGCCTCAGGACCGCAAGGCGCTCAAGTGGCAGAACATGTTCGTCAAGCAGTTCGGGTTCGACCCCAACGAGCACTTCGACCTTTCGGTCCACGACAACGACTATCTGGGTGAGGCACTTGGGATCCGCGAGATCCGACGCGACGCCGATGGCGATCCGATCGATCCCGCCACCGGCGTAGTCATCTCGACCATCCGCATGGGGTTCGGCCACTACCGGATCGCCATGGCTGGGGCTTCGGCGGCCAGGGCCATGGGGTTCACCCCGCTGTGGTTCGACCTGCTGTCTATACCCGGTGTGCCGTCGGACGTCATCAACTGGTGGAACACCAACTACAGCAAGTACTCCCGGATCTCGCAGCGGTCGAAGCTGTTCAACAAGTATGTGTGGGAGTCGGTCACATCCGGTGACCGGACGCTCCCGGGACTCAACTGGGCGCTCAACAACTACGCGATCGGGTGGCCGTGGCGATTCCTCAAAGCCAATGCTCGCGACTACCGCAAGAGTGAGCTGTTCGCCCCGCTGCACCGGGCCCTGCCGTCGGAGATGCCGATCCTGACTGCGCATATGTGGAACTGCATGGGGGCGGTCGCCGGCGGGATGACGAATGTGGTCGACATGATGTTCGACAACTGGCCGATGGCGTTTCAGCTGACCGAAGGTGCGACGCACGCCGTGCAATCGCCATCGGGGTACTACGGGTTCCGCATCATGAACCAGTTCGATGAGAAGGACCGGCTGCTCAACCCGACGCCGGCCGATGCGCTCTACTTTGTCGGTCATCACGTCGACCACGAGTTGGTGGACAACATCGAGGTCGATTGCGCGGCCCGGATGAGACGGATGAACGACGGAGAGCCGCGACGGTTCCTGTTGACGATGGGAGGCGCCGGGGCCCAGCGGGAGTTGTTCCACGCCATCATCGAGCACTGCCGGCCCATGGTTGAGCGGGACGAGCTGACCTTGTTCGTGAACCTGGGTGACCACGCCGACAACTGGGAACGGCTCCGAGGTGAGCTGGGCGGTTCCCGGGTGACGACCCATTTCGATTGGGAAGACACCAGAGCGTTTGCCGACGAGATCCGGGATGGCTCGGTCGGCGGGCTCCACGTCTTCCTGTACGACAACACGTTCCACGGGGTGTACGCCAGCAACTATCTGATGCGAGTGAGCGATGTGATGATCACCAAGCCGTCCGAGCTGGCGTTCTACCCGATACCGAAGATTTTCAACGAGCGGGTGGGGGCCCACGAGGCGTGGGGTGCGATCCGGAGTGCGGAACTGGGGGACGGGACCATCGAGACTCGGACGATCCCACGAACGCTGCAGGCGATCGATTTGATCACGCGGGAGCAGGATCTGATGACGATGTTCTGCGAGATGATCGTCAAGAACAAGTCGATCGGGATCTACGACGGGGCCTACAAGTGCGTCGAGCTTGCCACCGGCAAGGAGTTCGACAGGGAGAGCCTGGTCAGTTCGCGGTAGTGGCCGGGTTGACGCAGTCCATCCGAGGGGGGTGCGGCAGCTCGTTCCTGATGCCCGCCCTCCTTCAACTCGGTTGCCGGGTCGCTTGTCCGACGATCAGAACACCGTCAGGAATCGCTGAAGGTGGACATGCACCGGCTAGGAGTGCTCGGGCCAGATAGGCTTGAGTTGCTGAAGAGAAAGGTTTGGCCGGGGAAGCGATGGAGTACACGATGATGAACTCTGAGAAACAAGCACCCCAACCGCACGGGACCGTGGTCGTGGTTTGTGAAAGCCAGCGGGGACGCGCCGGAACAGTTGCGGAGGCAGCGCGTGATGCCGCCCGGGCACGAGGTTTCGGAGCCACGATTGGCGTAATCGACGATCTGGCGCCGGCGACCATCGCCTCATCCGACGCATTGATCGCGGGTTGCTGGATGCCGGGGAAGGCTCCCTTTGGCGACGAGCCGATGCAGCGCATGATCGGCTGGATCGATTCACTGGAGCCGCTAAACGGCAAGCCGATTGGTGTCTATTGCACCTACCGGTTCTTCCCGCACACGTTTGCCGATACGGCAACGCGGACTGCCGAGACCGAACATCTGCTTCAGGCGAAGTTCGAGGACAAGGGCGGCAGGGTCTTTGCAAAGCGGGCGATCCACGTCAACTCGATCGAGGATGATACGGCGGCCTTGGTCGACTCTGTGTTGGAACACGTCCCGGCGGCTTGATCCCTGTCAGTCCCCGTGGAAGTGACATCCGGCACTGAGCGGCGAATCGGCGGCGCGGATATCGTCGCGTCGAGCAATCGAGGAGAGCGGATGCGAGTGCTGGTGGCGTACGGAACGAAGATGGGCGGTACCCAGGGACTTGCGGAGATGGTCGGATCCGACCTCGAAGACCTCGGGCACACCGTCGATGTTCTCTCGGCCGAGGACGTGAAAAACATCGACGGGTACGAGGCGGTGATCCTCGGCGGTGCCCTCTACTACTTCATCTCTTGGCACAAAGATGCGCGTGCCTTTGTGAAGCGTCACAAGTCGGCCCTGCGGCAGCGTCCGGTCTGGCTGTTCAGTAGCGGGCCCCTCGACGACTCGGCAACCGAGAAGGAGATCCCACCCATCAAGTCCGTCAAGAGGGCAATGGAGCAGGTTGGTGCCCGCGGTCATGTCACCTTCGGTGGCAGGCTCGAAGAGAAACAGGGAAATCTCCCAGTCGGCGATTGGCGAAACCCCGAGCACGTACGTCGCTGGGCCGAGCAGGTGTCGGCCGAGTTGGCCGCTAACTGATTCTCGATGAGTCCACTGAAGTCGACCGCGCCTACAGTTCTGGCATGACCGAGAACCTCCGCCCGTTCGTAATGACCCCGGTTCTGTCACCACGACCGTGGGGTGGCCGGCGCCTCGAGGAGTACGGCAAAGAGCTTCCTGAGGGCGCGCTGATCGGCGAGAGCTGGGAGGTTGCGGATCTCGCCGAGGACGTCGTGGCGTACATTGACGATCCCAGGTCACGTGTCGCATCGGGTCCATTCAGAGGTCACTCACTGGCCGATCTGATCGCCGGCAACCGTGACGAGCTGCTCGGGCCGATCGCGCCGACCGACGAAGGTCGTTTCCCGCTGCTGGTCAAGTTGCTCGATGCCCGAGAGCATCTTTCTGTCCAGGTGCATCCCCACCAGGAGTACGTCGCAGAGCATCCCGGAGCTCGCCTCAAGACGGAGTCGTGGTACGTAGTAGAAGCTGAGCCGGAAGCCACCATGTTCTATGGCTTCGAGGCCGGTCTGAGCCGCAAGGACGTCGTGCCGTCGATCGGCACATCGGATATCGTCCCGACGCTCTACACCATGCATCCCGAGCCGGGCAGCTTCCACAACGTCCCGGCCGGGCTCGTGCACTCGCTCGGCGCGGGGCTGATGGTGGCGGAGATCCAGACCCCGTCCGATACGACCTACCGGTTGTACGACTGGGCGGTGGAATACGGCCGGGAGCCGCGCCCGC
>JARFRN010000211.1 GCA_029287195.1 Acidimicrobiia bacterium
GCATACGAGATCCACCTTACAGTCTCGTGGGCTCGGAGATGTGTATAAGAGACAGAGCCGGAGCGAGACTTGGTCTCCGGCCTCGACGGCAGGCAGCGTCTCGATCGGCAGGGCAAACTCGATGCTGCTGCCGTCAAAACCCGCCTCGGTTTCCACTTCGTCCTCGGCGGGGCGTGCCGCATGCGGTACCGGGCCGAGCATCGTCACGGGATCACGTCCACTCCACGACATGACGTGACTTCCCTCGAACCCGAGCACCGCTCCGCCTCGACTCAAGCCGTAGCCGTCCACCGCAGCCGGAAAGCCCAGGTATAGATCGAAAGACACGTTGTCGTTGCCCAGCACCTCGTCCAGGAAGCTGACCCGCAGGTAGAGGTTCTGTTTGTCGAATGCGTAGTCCACGGCCTCCACCAGCGTTGCATCCGAGAATTCGTAGCGGCCGCCCTTGTCCCAGTCGCGGGTGGCAACGGCATTGTCCACCTCGATGGTCGTCAGCTCTGTCAAGCCGTAGACCGGTTCAACGAACGGTGCCGGCACGATTGGAATCCTGGTGAAATCGGGACGGTCCTCACCGATGGCGTCGTAAACCAGACCCAGCAGCTCACGAAATGCCGCATCGAAATAGCCGTCGTCACCCGACTGCTCGTCGGCGCCGTACCACCAGAACCAGTCGGAACCTTCGGCGAACAGCATCGCCTCGTAAGCCTCCTCGAGATCGCCATCGTCTACTTGTCCACTCCGCTCGGTGGTGCCCAGATCGTTCCTGGTTCGATACAGGTAGTCCCATGCCCGGGCTTCCTCGGCCTCGCCAATCCAGTTGGCGAAGTTCGGCTCGAACCATGACGCCGGGAACACGGGCGGCAGAGGCTCCGGGGCGTCGGGGTATTCGGCAAGAAGCTCACTCGGTGTAACAGTGCGGACGAAGCCAGATGAGGACAGCCGTGAATAGAGCGCGTTGAGGAAGTCGATCCCGTCGTTTTCGTAGTGCTCCCAGGCGTTCTCGCCATCCAGAATGACGGTGACGACCTTGGGCTCCTCTACCGCAGCGGCGTCGAGCGCATCGTTGATCGCATTGAGGCGCTCCATGAAGTCGTCGGCGGCAGCATTGGCCGGGGTACCCGAGTACTCGAATGCGATCCTGTCGGAGAGGACGACGTCGCGGAAGAACATCGGCAGGTCGTCCTGGCGAGTCAAGTCGGCGGCGTATACCTTGTAGAGATCGGTTGCCTGCTCGACGAGATCGTTGGAGTCGCGGCTGAAGCTCCCGATGTCCAGCGTCTTCGCCAGCACATCCTCGCCGGTCGCCACCCACTCCACACCGCCTGCGCTGAACATCCCCATCACTTCCTGCGCCACCGCGCCTTCACCGGGCCACATCCCGGTGGGGCGGCGTCCCAGCAGGCGTTCCGCTTCGTCGAGCCCCCGCTCCACCTGGGTAACGGCATCGAGCGGCCGGCGGAATCGGTTCTCCGGCTGCATTCCCGTGGGATCGCCGACGAGCGCCAGCTGACTATCGGCAACCAGCGGCAGAATCGGGTGGGCCAATGGTGTAGTGGAAACCTCGATCTGGCCCGATTCCCAGAGTTCGGCATGCAGCGGCAGCACTTCGGCAATGATCCGTTCGTGCTCATCGAGGATGATCGCCTTGTCCTCCTCTGTGTAGTTGCGCTCCTTTGCCACCAGCGATGCCAGGGGTTCCTCAGCGAGGAAGGAGGGATCCGTCCATGCCAGGTTGAACAGAATCTGCAGATCCCGCATGTCGGCAGTGGAGAAGCCGGCGGGGCGATCGCGCCGCTCGATCAGTTCCTGGTATCGGGGGAAACGGGCGACGATCCCCGCGTTCGTGTCGAAGAAGCGGTCGATGACAAACCTACGCTGCTCATCCGTCAGCTCATCTGCCGGAATCTCGGTGAGCGCCCAGTACACATCCGTGGTTCCCGCGGCGAGGTTCTCCAACTGCCGCATCAGCACCGGAGTCAGATTGAAGGTGACGTGGACATCGGGGTACTCCGCAACCAGCGCAGCCATGTCGTAGTAATCCTTGGTGGCATGTACTCGCGTCCAAGGACGAGTCACGTAGCCGTCCCGGTTCTCCGGGTACAGCGGCTGATGCTGGTGCCAGATCAGGAGCAGATTGAGTCGATCGTCGGACTGCGGAGGCCCCTCGGTGGTGCTCGTAGCGGCCGTCGTGGTGGTTGGCTCTTCGCCGGTCGTAGTCGTGGTGCCGGCCTCGTCGCTCGAAGTGCATCCGCCGGCCACCACCAAGCCGGCCAGCAGCAGTGCCCCGAGTCGCGTGGAAGTGATCTTCATTCGGTCCGTCAAGGTAACACGGCCGATGCAATCGGCTCACAGTTCGATGCAATCGATCTCCGGGCCGCCAAAACCGGACGCAGGCCGCTTGGACCCCGGTGAAGAATGAGGATCATGCAGTGCGCCGGGCTCGGTGCGTGCCCCTAGAGAGCTTCCTCGTGGGCGATGTCGACCGGATCGAGACCATCGGCCGGATCAAAACCAAATGCCCGGGAGTAGAAATAGAGCTCGGCTTCCCGAGCACGTTCGATGCTCTCGGCCTTGCGGAAGCCGTGGCCCTCTCCTTCGAAAGCCACATAGGCGTGGGGAATTCCCTTGGCATCGAGGGCAGTCACGATCTCTTCGGCTTGCGCCGGAGGCACGACTCGGTCATCCAGCCCTTGCAACAGAATCACCGGACACGAGAAACCATCGAGGTTGCGCAGCGGGGACCGCTCTTCATAGAGATCCGCGGCCTCGGGATAAGGTCCGATCATGCTGTCCAGATAACGTGACTCGAACTTGTGAGTGTCGATAGCCAGCGAGGCCAGGTCGCCGACCCCGAAGTAGGAAGCCCCCGCAGCAAATACGTCCGCAAAGGCCAGAGCACACAGCGTTGTGTAGCCGCCGGCGCTACCGCCGCGAATGGCCATTCGCTCCCCGTCGACATGGTCACCGTCGGCCAGGAACAGGGCCGCGCTGATGCAATCATCGAGGTCCGCCACCCCCCATTCGCCACGCAACGCGTTCCTGAACTCTCGCCCGTAGCCGGTTGACCCCCGATAATTGACATCAACAACGGCAAAGCCCCGCGAGGTCCAGAACTGGCAACCGAGATCGAGTTCAGATGTCGTAGCCGCCGTCGGCCCACCGTGACTCAGCACCAGCAGCGGGGGCTTCTCCCCGACGGGGGCGACGAAATCCGGGTTGCGCGGCGGGTAGTAGAAGGCGTGAGCCACCGCACCTCCGGTTGTGCCAAATTCGATCGCCTCCGGTTGGCTGATCAGCGCTGGATCGAGATCGATCTGGAGACCCTCCTTCACCACCTTGACGGCTTCAGTGTCGACGTCGATGCGCACAATCGCCGTTGGTCGAGAGCTGCTTCCCGCGGTGATGAACAGCTGGTCACCGCATATGCCCAGCGAAGACCCGAAGACATCGAACGGCGTGTGCACCGCCCTCAGGGTGTCACCCTCGATCAGTCCGACCCGGTCGAGTCCGTCTTCGGTATAGGCCGCAACTATGCGATCGCCCGTCACGAATCCATACCGGCGCATCCCGAGGACCCACTGCGGCCGGCCGAACTCGGCCTCCATGAGGTGCAACGCTTCGATGTGGCCGTCTACCAGCCGGAACAGGTTCCACCAGCCGGTGCGGTCGGAGACGAAATGCAGTATCCCGCTGGATGACCATTCGGGCTGGAAGATCGACTCGTCTGGACCTCCGGCAATCAGCTCCGGTTCGGAAGTCGACCCATCTGCGGCAAGAGCAGCACACCACAGCTCGGTGCCGTCCCAAGGCATCCGAGGATGATCCCAGGACAACCAGGCGAGCCGGGTGCCGTCGGGACTGATGCGCGGCGACGAGTAGAAGTCGTGACCCTTCGCAATCACCTGCGGCTTCGCCGAACCGTTCAGCGGAAAGGTCACCAACGCGTTGACCGCCTCCCGATCCTCCCTGTGGCGCTCCCGGACACAGATGATGTAGTCGCCGTGAAATGCGAAATCGGCGAATCGGTCGCCGGCCGGCAGCTTGGGTTCGGGCGTGATCGGAGTCGCTGTGCCTTCCTCGATGCGATACACCCGTTGATCTTCGAAGTTGCACGAGACAATGACACCGTCCTTGACTGCATAAGACCCACCGCCGTATTCGTGGACTCGCGACCGAGAGTTGAAGCCCTCCGGAGTCACATCTTCCACGACGCCGTGACCGTCGCGCCGCACCAGCGCTTGCCGCCCTCCCTCGAGAGCCCTGCCTTCGAGCCAATACACGTCGCCACCATCTGTACTAACCCCACCGAGCCCAACTCCCGCTTCGGTCAGCATCGAAATCGTGATCGGGGAATCCCAGGACCCGTATGGGGCGGTGACCGTCATCTCTGCCTTTCGTGCGCTACCCGAAATCTACCGGCTCAATCGCTTGGCTTGGCGTAGCTCGGCCAGGAGGCGTCTTCCCACCGATATCATTGCTGCGGTTTCACAGCTATGCGGAGGACCCATGAGCGGGCGCAGACTTGGTAGGGGGGTCGCAGTTGTCGGCGCGGGGATGACCAAATTCGGGACTTTTCCCGGCCGGGCCACCAGAGACTTGTTTGTCGATGCCTTTCAAGAGATGCGTCGCAGCGTGGACCGGGGCATTGATCCGGCCGATATCGAAGCGCTGTATGTCGGCAACTACAGCAGCGACCTGTTCGAGCAGCAGGGCCACACCGCTCCGATAATGGCCGACTGGGTGGGCCTGGCACCGCGACCCGCCACCCGCATCGAGGATGCTTGCGCCAGCAGCGGCGTCGCCTTCCGGGAGGGACTGATCGCGGTGGCCTCCGGCCTATACGACATGGTGCTGGTTGGTGGCATCGAGAAGATGAGTGACCTGCCCACCGAACAGGTGACGGACACACTGGCAACGGCGGGAGATGCCATCTACGAGATTCCCGCCGGGTTCACCTTCCCCGGCTTCTACGCTGCGATGGCGACCTCCTACATGGACCGATACGGGGCAACGCCGGAAACCTTCATGCACGTCGGCATCAAGAACCACGACAACGGCGCCCGCAATCCCAAGGCCCAGTTCGGGGCCCGCATCGCCGACATAATGGCATCCAAGAAAGCTCGAGCCGAAGCCAAGGGGCGGCCGGTTCCGCAGTGGGCCGACGAGATTGAATTCCTGCGCGACGAGCGCGCCAACCCAACCATTGCTTGGCCGATGCGGCTCTTCGACTGCTCCCCCATCTCCGACGGAGCGGCCGCCCTGTTGCTGGTTGCCGAGGACCTGGCGCCTTCGTTTTCCGACCGCCCGCTGCACATCATCGGCTCCGGCCAGGCCAGCGACGTCGCGCTCCACGATCGCTCGGATCTCACATCGATCCGTGCTGCCAAGCTGGCCGGGGACCAAGCCTTTGCCATGGCAGGTCTCGGCCCTCGCGACGTCGACGTGGCCGAGGTGCACGATTGCTTCACCATCGCCGAGATCATCGCCACCGAAGACCTCGGGTTCTTTCCGGTAGGTGAGGGAGGCAAGGCCGTAGAGGATGGCCGTACCGCCCTCGACGGATCGCAGCCGGTCAACACATCGGGCGGCCTGAAGTCGAAGGGACATCCGGTTGGTGCTTCTGGGGTCGGCCAGGTAGTCGAAATCTGGAAGCAACTACGCGGCGAGGCCGGCGAGCGCCAGGTGGCCGACGCCCGGATCGGTCTCACTCATAACGTCGGCGGGACCGGACAGACCTGTGTGGTCCACATCTTCGCGAGGCGGTTCTGATGGAGGCCCGGGAGCACAACGGTACGAGCTTCTACGCCTATCTCGAAGACAACAGACTGATGGGATCGAGGTGCGGGTCATGTCGCGCACTGCACGTGCCGCCGCGACCTCTGTGTCCGACGTGCTACGGCGACGAGATGTCGTGGGAGGAAATGAGCGGGACCGGCGAACTGGTCGCGTTCACCACAGTGCACATCGGGCCTACTGCGATGATCGCCGCCGGCTACGACCGGCACAATCCCTACTGCGCCGGCATCGTCAGGCTGAGCGAAGGACCGACGGTCAGCGGTCAGATCATCGGAGTTGACCCGAGCGATCCCGAATCGATCGCAATTGGCACTCGCCTACGGGCTACGTACGTCAAACGCGGATACGACACCGGCACTTTCCTAGCCTTCGAGCCGCTGGATTGAGCCGGGCGCTACGTGGGTAGCCTGGCACCCATGCCGGCCCCGGTCGTCACCGTCGCCAATCTGCGGAAACGTTACGGCAACTTCACCGCTGTGTCGGACGTGTCGTTCGACGTCGCCGAAGGTGAGATCTTCGGCATCCTCGGCCCCAACGGCGCCGGCAAGACAACCACCGTCGAGAGCCTGCAAGGACTTCGCTCCATCGAGGGCGGCGAGGTGTCGGTGCTCGGGTTCGACCCGCGCACCAACGCAGCAGAGATTCGCCGCCGCATCGGATCGCAGCTGCAGGAGTCGGCGCTCCCCGACCGGATGAAGGTGTGGGAAGCGCTCGACCTCTTCGGATCATTGAGAGCGGGAGGCCGCGATTGGCGCGAGCTGCTCGGCGATTGGGGGTTGGGGCACAAGAGCGAAGCCAGGTTTGGCAGCCTCTCCGGAGGCCAGCAGCAGCGATTGTTCGTCGCCCTCGCCCTGGCCAACGATCCACAACTGGTGTTCCTCGATGAAATGACGACCGGGCTCGATCCTGCGTCGCGCCGGGTTGCCTGGGAACTGATCCGCCGCATCCGGGAACAGGGAACCACGGTCGTGCTGGTCACTCACTTCATGGACGAAGCGGAGACACTGTGCGACCGGTTGGTGGTAATCGACGCCGGCACTGTGGTCGCACAGGGCAGCCCGCAGGGCCTGATCGCGCGCTACGGGGGCGGGGCGCGGGTGTGCTTCAGCCATGGGGACGGCAACCTCACATGGCTGCGAAACGTGCCGCACGTCACAGATGTCCAACGGAATCGGGATCGAGTCGAAGTGCGCGGTGACGGGCCGGTACTGGCGTATGTGGCGGCTGCGCTCGTTGAACGCGGCATCGCTCCGGTCGATCTCCGTCAGGAGCGAGCAACGCTGGAAGATGTCTTCCTCGCCCTCACCGAGGAGGAGCCGGAGTGAAGCTGCTGGGCAAGATGTCGTGGCTGGAGCTCAAGCTGTTCCTGCGAGAACCGCTGACCGTGCTTTTTGCCCTGGCTCTCCCGTTGCTGGTGCTGTTTGTAATGGGAGGGGTGTTCGGGAACGAGGTCGATGCCGAGTTCTATCGCGGCATCGGGGCAATGGACTACTACGTGCCGGCCTACGTTGCGCTGGTTACGGCTTCGGTGGGGTTGATCAGCCTGCCGGTGCACATTGCAGGCAACCGCGAGTTGGGGGTCTTGAAGCGTTACCACGCTTCGGGAATGCCCACATGGATAGTGGTCGCGTCCTCGGTGGTCACCATGTTCGTCATCGCCCTGTTCAGTGCAACGCTGCTCGTGGTCGTTGCCAAGGTGGTGCACGACATCGTGTTCCCAGAGTCGATGCTCGGCGTCGTCGCGGCCTTCGTAATCTCCGGTCTGGCCTTTGCCGCTCTCGGCGTCCTGCTGGGGGCAGTGCTCCCCAACGCCCGCGCCGCGCAGGCACTGGGTGTTCTATTGTGGTTTGTGATGCTGATTCTCGGCGGAGCCGGTCCACCCCCCGAGGTGCTCACCGGAGTCATGGATCCGATCGGAAAGATCACCCCGCTGCGTCATGCGATTCGAGCCATGCAAGACGGTTGGCTCAGTCTCGACGCCGGGCTGTCATGGTTGATCATCGGCCTGGTGTTTGTGGGGGCGACCGGGGCGGCGATCCGATTCTTCAGGTGGGAGTAAGCGGTCGTAAGTCACCGCAGCATGCTCACCCCCGCCCTACCTCTCTTCCAAGCCCTCTGCATCCTCGACGACCAGGACGGTTCGCTCGTACACATCGACTCGCTTCCCATCGACCGTGATCTCCATCACTAGGGGCGACTCGCCGAGTGCCACCCCACGGACGGTGAATATCCACGCGGGCAGAAACGAGTGGGAGTGATCGGGATCCACATCGGAGAAGTCACCCGGCTCCCGAGCCGCTCCGAGCGCCTGGCTCTCGATGGCAGCCACTGCAGGATCAGATTCGACAACCTGCCACGATGCGTCCGGGTAGAGGGCATTCGCCGTCAGAGTGACTTCGATCTCACCGCCCGGCTCCAGGACCAGGTCACGCCCATGATCCGCCTCCCATTCCGTCTGTGGATGGTACTGAAACCCGTCGCCGCCGCAGCGGTTCGCCACTGCGGCCGTATCAGCCTCGCAGGCGTCCTCAACCACGGCGATCGTGTACTCAGCAATGTCGATC
>JARFRN010000002.1 GCA_029287195.1 Acidimicrobiia bacterium
GCCATTGCTCCGCCGAAGACGAGCATCACGCCGACAAACGCGTAGAACAGAACCATGTAGCGCTGCATCATGTCGTAGATGACCTTGGCGTCCTCGAAGGCGGCCACCTGCGGAAGCTCTGTGATCGTGTTTCGTAGCTCCGTGGAGTCGACGCCGTCTTCATATGCGATGAGGGCCGAGGTAGCGGGCAACTCCATGCCGGTGAAGGCCTCTGCCCGACTCCGCGCGACGTAGGCCATAGTGCCCAACGGCTCATCGACAAACGCCACCACCTCCTCGGTCGGTGTAAGCCCATTTCCCAGGTTGAGTGTCACCGAATCACCCAGCTCGATATCAAGCAGATGGCGGGTTGCCTGACCCAGCACGACTCCGCTGGTGGGCAGATCGATCCACCCGTGCTCGAGGGAATCGAGCCGGTGCAGCTCGGACCCATCGGCCAGCACCAGTAGGGCAGTGTCGTAGTGGTTGTCGTCGGCCTCGATAGACACCGGGACGGTGAGCGCCGGCTCGACAGCAGCTACACCCGCGACATCACCCAGGGCAGCCACATCGCTGGTGGTTGCAGGCCCGGTGAAGTAGACCGTTGCATCCTCGCGTTGGATCTGCACGAACTGCCGGTCCATCAGATTGCGAATCGTGTCGATCATGCCCCACGAGACGAGCACCAGCATCAGCGAGAGCACCACCCCGATGATGGTATAGATGGTGCGCCGTGGATTGCGGCCCACGCCGCGCACTGCCATCTTCCACGCCGCCGGTGACCGCCGCAGCGGCGGGATCATCCGTTCAACCAGGCTCAGCTTCCCGCCTCCGGGAGGGCTTTCGCCGCGCATTGCCGCGGCGGGAGCGACTCGGGATGCCACCAGGGCGGGGGCCAATGCGGCCAGCAGGCTGGCAATCAGGCCGAAGGCAATCGCCCCCGCCAGCGTGGCGGGATAGAACTGGACGAGCGTCACCGGGATCGAAAGAAGCTCGGTATACAGCCGGGTGATCGATCTGGCTAGTGCGACACCTGCGATCGCCCCCGGCACGGACCCGATTAGCCCGGGGATCAGTCCGTACCCGAGGTAGTGCAGCAGCACCTGACGGCGGGTGAAGCCGTTGGCGAGGAACACGCCGATATGAGGTCGCTGGGCGTGCACGAGGCGGCTGATCATCACGTATGCGGCCATTCCGGCTGCGGTGAGGAACATTATCGGGAAGAAGAGGGCCATCTCCTCGAATCCCTTGAGGTCCTCGTCGAGGCCGGCGTTGGAGGGCTGCTCCTCGCGGGTGTAGATGTTCGTGGCTCCAAGGTCGCGCCCGGCAGTGCTGAGGCCGACCGACAGCTCGTCGTCGGCCTCTCCGTTGACGTAGTAGATAGCCACCTCGTTGGGTCCGTGACCGGCCAGATCTTGCATCGTGGCTTCGGCAACGAACACAACCCCGAAGTTGTCCGGAGTGGTAATGATGTTCTGTCGGTCGCGCGCCGGCCAGATGTACTCGGGCGAAGCAACGGTGCCGATGACTTTCATCTCACGCCAGGTATTCCCTCCCAGTATCTCGATTGTTGTGCCCGGGGTCAGCCCGAAGTGGTCGGCCATGTGCTTTTCGACGAGCACGCCATCGGATTGGCCGGGGTCGAGGTAGGCGCCGGTAAGAACCTCGAGTTGGTTGACCTCAGGTTGGCCGGACGCCGGCGTTCCCACAGCCCGTCCCAGCAGCTTGGTGTCACCGACCTGGAACGGAACATCCGCTGAGGTACGGGTTTCCACCGACTCGACAGTTGAGATCGATTCTGCGTGGGCCGCAATGGTGGCGGTGTCCCCACCGGCAATCGTGAGGTTGGCGAACCGGTACTCGGTGGCCGTCGTGTCGTAGGAGGCTCGCAAGTTCTGGTACGAGTCGTAGGTTGCGCCGAAGATGGTCACACCCAGGAACATGGTGATAGTGATCGCAATGAACTGGGCCCGGTGACGACGGATATCGCGCCACAGCTTGCGTTGCATCGGCCTCACCATGTCAGCGCGCTCGCCTCTACGGGATCGTCGTTGCGGGTGTCGTCGACGATCGAGCCGGAGCGGAGTCGCAACACGCGGTCGGCCATCGCGCCTATTGCCGCATTGTGAGTTACAAGTAGCACCGTCTGATTCGAGTCGCGGGTCACCTGCCGCAACAGGTCGAGGATCATCCGCCCGGTCTCGAAGTCGAGTTCACCGGTCGGTTCGTCGCAGAGCAGGATTGGTGGCTGCTTGACCAGGGCGCGGGCGATGGCCACTCGCTGCTGTTCCCCGCCAGACAATTGGGCGGGAAAATGGTTCATCCGCTCGGCCAGCCCCACTTGCTCGAGCACCGCGGCGGCGCGCTCCGCGCCGTTGGCGGCGGTGAGGTCGGCGACGAGTTCGACGTTCTCCAGCGCCGTGAGCGTGGGGATCAGATTGAAGAACTGGAAAACAAACCCGACGTTCTCTCTGCGGTACGCCACCTGCTCATCCACATCGAGGTTGGCGAGATCTATGCCGGTTACCTCGATGCGGCCGCGACTTGCTGTGTCTATCGCCCCCACCAGATTCAGCAAGGTGGTCTTGCCCGATCCCGACGGGCCCAGGATCACAGAGAAGTCTCCCTGCGGTCCCACCAGGTCGATGTCGCGCAGGGCGTGGACCGCAGTGTGTCCCTCACCGAACGTCTTCCAGACCTCTGTCATCTTGATAGTCATTGCCGTTTCGCTTTCTCTACCTCGCAGAGCCCGGCAAAGGCGAGCTCGATTTGGCGGTCGACCTGACGCTTCAGATCGGCAACCGGGAAACCCTCGATGCTGATGAACATGAAAAGCTGGAGCACGAACACGGAGAAGATGAGCAAGGTGGCGTCGTATACCTCGACGCCGCGTCGCAGTTCGCCCTTAGCGTGGAAGTGGGCCAAGAGCTCCATCATCTGTTCGATGAGCCGCTGGTCCATCGCCGCCAGCTCCATCGTGATCTCCTCACCGCCAAATCGCTGGAAAGCTGCACTGAGCACTTCACGCAACAAACGCGGATCCCACGTGAGGAAGTCGTCGAGATAGACGGAGGTGAGGCGCTTGACGGCTCCGGCAGGGTCGGGACCCGGTCGGCTCAAGACGGAGGTTCCGGCCGCCACCATGCGTTCCGTGTCTTCTGCGACACCGGCAAGGAGGAGAGCCTTCTTGGAGCCGAAGTAGTTGTAGACGGTGCCGACTGATACATCTGCGGCAGCGGCTACGTCCTCCATGGTTGTGGCATCGAGGCCCTTGTCGGTGATGAGCCGGGCGGCGGCCTGGATGATGCGAAGCCTCAGTTCCCTCTTCTTGCGGTCACGGAGGCCGGTCATGTAGTTACTCCAAACTTATAGTCTCTCTAAGTTTAAAGCAACTATACGAAAATGCAAGGCGCGCCGAAGGTGACAACGTCGTGATGCAAGAGCGAGGTTGGTCAGCCGGCGACCTGAATCGCAGATTCGTGGTCGTCTACGGCTAGTGCGAAGTGAAGGCTATCGCCGTTGGCGTGCAACAGGTACATCGCCTCGATGTTGACTCCGGAGTCGGCAAGGCGGCGCGTCATCGAAGCCAGCGCATCTGGGGAGTCCTTGATCACGGTCTCTACCACGCGTTGCTCCTCGAACCGAACGCCGGCTTCAGTCAGTACCCGGCGGGTTGTGTCCACATCGTTGGCCATGAGGCGAACCATGGATTCGTCGCCGAGGGAGAACGCGGCGAGGGCTTCGATGTGGATCCCGGCCTCGGAGAGACGGTCGGCGAGAGCGGCGAGTTGCCCGGGTCGGTTGACCATGTGAACGGTGAACTCTGTCATGTCCCCAGCCTACGCCGTCGCGCAAGGAATGGGAATTGTTCGGCCCATTGTTGTATCGAACGTATGTTCGATACAATGAGTGCTCATGATCAGGTACGCAGAACTGCATAGCCACACGAATATGAGCTTCCTCGACGGTGCCTCCCATCCTGCAGAAATGGTGGAACTCGCAGCAGAGCTCGGCTACGCCGCGCTCGGAATCACCGATCACGACGGCTTTCGAGGAGTTGCGAAAGTTCACCAAGCAGCCCGGCAAATCGGTATGCCGATCGTCTATGGCACAGAGGTGGGGATGCCCCGCGTTGCTGCGCAGCGCGTAGGCAGTTTCAGTCCATCGCAAGCGATGCCAACCGTAACTACAGATGCTCCTCCCTCGAGGGGGAAGTGGTCGAGTGTCAGCGAGAGCGGTGGGGTTGGCAAGTACGTACATCCCTCTGCGGGGGAATCGCCAGAGCATCGGCGGGGTCGGATACGACGGATGCACGGATCGAAACCGACGAGTAAGCCGGAGACCGACCACATTGTGCTGTTGGCACCCGGCCCTGCCGGGTATGCGGCTCTGTCCCGGTTTGTCACCAAGGGCCAGTTCTGCGGTAGGAAGGACGAGCCACGCTACGACTACCGTGACCTCGAGGAAGCGTCGCTTCACGGCAAGCTCGTAGCACTCTCGGGTTGCCACCAGGGTGCGGTCAACCGGGCAGCCCTTGCCGGCGATCTGAATGCTGCAATCGCCGCCACAGAACACCTGCGTGATCTGTTTCCCGGTCGTTTCTACCTCGAAGTGTGGGACCACGGGATGCCGGAGGACGGCTACCGCAATGACCTCATATCTGAAGTGGCTCGTATCACGAGGACACCGCTCATTGCTCCCAACAATGTGCACTATGCCCGGCGTCACGATGCTGATCTCGCCGAGGTGCTGGCCGCGATCGCCGGCAGGCGAGATCTCGTTACGGCGGAGGGTTGTCGGGCCGCCACTGATAAGCGAATCCTGGGGCAGCCCGAGGATATGCAGCGGCTGCTCGGCCGGTG
>JARFRN010000030.1 GCA_029287195.1 Acidimicrobiia bacterium
TTGTGAACCCGGCCTCGGCCAGAAGATTGATGGCCATGGCGGCGCGCTCGCCCGACCGGCAGGTCACCAGGATGGTGTCGTCGGGCTCCACCCACTTGCCGACCTGGGCCACAAACTCGGGGTTGGGCTCCATGGCGAACATCCCTCGCTCGGGATCCCAGCGGTGGGTCTGGAAGAACGCCGGGAGGCTGTAGGCCATGGGCGGGTGACCGACAAACACGTACTCGGCGAGCGTCCGGATGTCGAGGATCGTGACCCCCTCGGGGTCGGCCTGCCACATGTCGTGGGCTTCCTTCGCGGTGACGTAAAGCCCGAGCTTCGTCTGAACCCTTGGGTCCTCTCCAGCCATCGTCAAGGACGAGCCGAGAATCATCAACAACCCGACAACCACGTGTTTTCGCATGAACTGACCTCTCTTCCCGATCTCTCGATGTACCATCGGCAACTCACTTCCCCACCTGCCCTTCTGCTCTCGCGGTCGCACCACTCTTGGAGGGAAGAGAGTCCCCTTTGCAACCTGGACGAAGGCTATCTACGGCTGCCAGCAGGTCGGTGGCGATGGCGCGTTTGAGCACAACGGCGTCGGCGCCGGCTTCCATCGCAGCCCTGCGCACGCTTTGTTCGTCATGAACACTGAGGGCGACTACCTTGAGGTCCGGGCATCGCTGCCGAAGCGTCCGCAGCCAGCCCAGATCACCGTCGCGGGCCAGCGACAGATCCACGATCGCCACCTCGGGCCGGAGCCGGATCGCTCCCTCGAGCAGCGACGCCTCGTCGGCGACCATGACCACCGATCTGAAGACCGTTTCGAGCAGGCCGCGCACACCCTCGGTGAGACCGTGGTGGCGGTCCGCAAGAAGGACGCAGCTCAAGGGCTCTTCCCGTGGCTCTTTGGTGGCCGGCATTCAGGAAGAGCCTAGTCGGAAATCAAAGGGTTGTGACCTAGGGATCCTACGGGGCCGGTGCCTGGGAAAACCACCGGGCTGAGTTTCTCACCGAATTTCGCAACGAGTCCGGCGGTGTGCGGTACCAGCCAGGTCTTCGACCCGAGTGTCGCGGAGGCTGCTCACTTGACAGTACGTCGGGCGCTCCGGGGTGTGAAGCCACTGCTCGGAGTCGTGCATCGATGGCAGTCGGAGGCAGCTGGTGAAAAACGCAGACTCCCTTCGTCAGAGTTCGATTGGGTTCCGGCCGATCTCTGGTTCCCGGCAGTCCGGCAGCCCATCAACCTGGGAGATTTGCGAGTTTACGGGGCCCCGCACGCCGGATACCGTGAAATCTATGACAGGACACGTCAAGCATGTCTTTTCGTAAGCGGCGCGAATCAAAACTCCGCACATCATCGACCTCATTCGCAGGCACGGAGATGACACCGTTTCGATGATTCGAAGATCGCAAACGGCGAAGTCAGGTACGAGTTGAAGACCGAGATCGAGGCCGAGGACCGACGACCGGCATCGGCTGGAAATGCGAGCCAGAATTGAACCGTCATCAACCATCCAGCGGAAAGAACCGGACCGGAGTCGGTCAGTGGAATCTGGTCCTATGTTTGACAATCATAGTGGCGTTGAACTTAGCCTGTGCGTCGGTCCCCAAACGCACTCCGCTTCCCGAGGAACTTGTTTCCAAGGCACGTGTGCCCGGAGGTGACTGGGCACGGCAATGGGGCGACGTGGAACCGGTTTGGGCCGACAAATGGTTTTCGATGTCTGATGACGAAACCCGGGAGCTTCTCGGCGGGATCATGGGCCGAGAGCACGACTATCTCGCGATCTCCGGCGGCGGCGCAGACGGCGCGTATGGGGCAGGTCTTCTTTGCGGCTGGACCGAGGCGGGGACTCGGCCGGAATTCACCCTGGTCACCGGGATCAGCACCGGCGCGTTGATCGCGCCCTTCGCTTTCCTCGGACCTGACTACGACCATGTTCTCCGCACCTTTTACACCTCGACGTCGACCAATGACGTCATCAAGAAACGGAGTATTCTCAGCGTTCTTACCAGCGACGCTGCGGCCAGCAGTGAGCCGCTACAAACACTGATTGCCCAGGTTTTCACCTCCACAGAGATGAACGCCGTGGCGGCAGAGCACCGGCAGGGCCGACGGCTTTTTATCGGCACCACCAACCTCGATGCGAATCGGCCGGTGAGTTGGAATATCGGCTACATCGCCGACAGCGGTGATCCTGGCGCGCTGTCGCTCATCCGCCAGATCCTGCTCGCCTCGGCCTCGATTCCGGCGGCCTTTCCACCGGTGCTCATCGAGGTGGAAGCCGACGGCCGGGTCTACGACGAGATGCACGTCGATGGCGGGGCGACCGCCCAGGTCTACGTTTACCCCGCGGGGCTCGACTGGGAGCATGTCCTGGAGAAGCTCGATGTGTCGACGATGCCGAATCTCTACGTCATCCGCAACTCGATGCTGGAGCCGCGATACGTCGAGGTGAAAAACAAGATCACCAACATCGCCGGGCGATCGGTGTCATCCATGATCCGTACGCAGGGGATCGGCAACATGTACCTGATATACCTGCTCGCGAAACGAGACGGCCTTGTCTACCACCTTTCCTATATCCCGGGCAGCTTCAATCATGAAGCCAACGAGGCCTTCGATCCGGTCTACATGAAGAAGTTGTTCGACCTCGGGTACGAGAGCGCTGTGGGTGGTGATCCCTGGGAAGCTGTTCCCCCGGGGTATGATCTG
>JARFRN010000054.1 GCA_029287195.1 Acidimicrobiia bacterium
CGCCACGGCAATGCCGCCCATGCGCCGCAGCAAAACCCGCAATGCCTCGAGCTTCTCGTGAACCGACTCACTCATGCCGGAAGAGTACCATGACGCCGCGCGCGGTTCCATAACGCGCTTCCCGCCCCATTCGCGATCCACCTCCACGCGCTCTGGCCCTCGCGGCTTGATGCGGGACGCGATTTCCCGTACAAACCCCTCTGTCATGCAAGCGTGGCAAGACCTGTTCGCAGCCGCCGGATTCGAGCAGCCGACAGCTTCCATCGAGTTCTTCGACAACGAGGACGCATGCGGTGGAGTCCGGGGACGCACCTGGTTCGACAACACCGAGACGACAACCATTGGGGTGTGTGCAACCCACCCCAACCCCGAGGTTGAGGAGCAGTGGCGGCAGCGCACCCTGTTGCACGAGATGGCGCACGCCTGGATCGACCAGAACGTCGGCTCCGAGAACCTGAGCGCGTTCACCGAGTTGCGCGGGCTCGAGACCTGGTCGTCACGAGATGTGAAGTGGGAGGAGCGAGCCACCGAGCACGCCGCCGAGATCTTCATGTGGGGGATTCAAGACGGCGACTACAACCCGGACTTCCGTATCGACGGCACCTCCTGCAGCGAGTTGGCGGCCGGCTATGAGCTCCTCAGCGGCGTCACGGTCGAGTGCGCAGGCTCGGCGGCCTGAGCGCCCGATCCCCTCCGCTATTGCGCAACCCGCTCCGAAATGTCGTACGGCAGCCCGCACGATTGGTGGGGCGGAGGTGTCGGGCGGCTGCGATGCCGGTTGGCCGGTCTAGCTGGTTTCGCCTCGTCGGAGCGTCCAAAGCAGAGCGCTGGCCCGATTCCCCAGCCGGGTGCAATCCGACGAGAAAGCCACGAGATCGTCCGGCTCGATGCTTTCGTGTGTGCCATCAGCCCGAACGCGATGCAGCCGCTGTTGATCGTTGATAGTCGCAGGGTGGGCGTGCACGATGTCGTTGCGCTGCAGTAATAACGAGTCATACTCGTCCGCGATCGCCGCAGCGTCCTGGGATGCGGAATCCGGTAGCGAGGTAGCTTCGAGAGCCGACCGCAGCTGCTGCGCCACTTCCGCCGATGTCATTGGCTCCGAGCGGCGAACCGTGTGACCTTCGGGATAGAGCTCCTTGGCGAGGTACAGGATCGCCCACTCCATCTGAGCCCACCTGTAGATGGCTCGACCTAGCGACTCGAGGTATTCGGAATCCGTTGGCATTCTCTGGCTTTGCTGTTCGACTGGCCCCATCATTGCATGCAATCACCTCGAGAGCATGCCACTCAGGTTCTTGTGCCTTCTGCGGCTGATTTGGCCCCGTTGTGCAAGAAAGATGATCAACCCGCCGCCACGTAGTCCCGCCACGAGTGTTGCGGCTCGTAGCCGAGCAGCGAGCGGGCCTTGTCGATGGACAGCAGCGTCTCGTAGCCGCTGACTTCGCCGTGAAGGGGGACCTCCGGATACACCTCGGCCATGAGGTCACGACTCTCCCGGGTCATACAGTTGTCGGAGGCCGCCACCAGGAAGGCCTCGGCGCCGCTGATATCGCTCATCAACGACAAGCGCACCGCCTGGGCCACATCCCGGGCGTCGACGTAGCTCCACAGGTTCCAGCGCCGCAGCTGCGGGTCGTCCCAGAACCCGGGGAAGCGCTGTGTGTAGTCGCGGTCCTCCATGATGTTGGAGATCCGCAGTGCCACGAACGGGATCCCGGACCAGCGGCTGAACTGTTCTGCGATCACTTCGCCGGCGAGCTTGGAAAGCGCATAGTGGAATTCGGGGAGCCGGGGGTGGTCCTCATCGATCGGCGCGTAGCGAGGCTGTTCCCGTTCGAAGGGAATCCCGATGAGCGTCTCCGACGATGCCCACACCACTCGCTGCAAGCCGAGGATCTCTGCCGCAGAGAACACGTTGTATGTGGACATCATGTTGATCCGGAATGTCTCCCCGGGCGGCACGATATTCGGGGCGGGAATCGCCGCCAGATGGACAACCGCATAGGCGCCCCGCAGCGACTCGACGGTCTGCCCGAGATCGGTGAGGTCGGCGACCCGGGTGGGATCGTCCGGATGCAGCGAGGCGACGACATCGACATCGAGGACCTCGTACCCGTGCTCGCTGAGGTCGGCCACCACTGCTCGACCTGCCTTGCCACTTCCTCCGGTCACCACGATGCGCTTCAAGATCTACCTCCTTGGACGCCCCCATGATATGAGCGCAGGTCGCATCTTTCTGCCCTCACGCAATTGGCGGCTGAAGCAAGACACGGCTCATGTGGGCGGCGGCTTCGGCAAGAGCGAAAAGGCACAGTTAACACATTGGTAATGGCAGTTTCGTGAAGGTGACATCCACAGAGCCGTATGGTGACGGACATGTCACCGATGACTGTCTCACCTAACCGAGCCGGAGCCGCCGGCGCCATCTCTGTCGGAGTCGCGTTCGCCATTACCGAGCTGGTCGCGGGCCTAACAGACCGGGTTCCATCCGCCATCGCTGCAGTAGGCGGCGTAGTCATCGATTGGTCGCCACGCTTCGTCAAGGAATTCGCCATCGCCGTCTTCGGCACCGCAGACAAAGGGGCCCTCGCCATCGGCACCGTCATCGTCGGTCTCGTCATCGGCTGGTTCCTCGGCAGGGCAACCCCGCGCCGGCCCTGGCTACCTGTGAGTGCGTTCGGCCTCTTTGCCGCGCTGGGGATCATCGCCGCCCTCGGTGAGCCGCTGATCAACCCGCTCCTGACCGTGCTTACGATCCTGCTGGCTGCCGCCTCGGGGGTGGCCGTCCTGCGCATATTGCTCAACGATGAGGAAGCCCCCACTGATGCTCTGGCCGCCGACCCGCAGAGGCGCCAGTTCATCGCCAAGGCTGCGGGCTTGGGAACCGTCGCCGCAGTCGCCGGTCTCGGTGGGCGCCAGCTCATCATCGCCAGGTCCGAGGAAGTGCGGCAGTCGGTGGCTCTTCCCGTCGCCGAGTTGACGGTAGCGGCGCCCCCGCCGGAGGCGCAGTTCGGGTCGATCCCCGATCTGACACCCATAGTGGTGCCCAACGATCAGTTCTACCGCATCGACACTGCGCTGGTTGTCCCGCGCCCCGACCCCGAAAGCTGGCGCCTCAAGATCACAGGAATGGTGGACCGTGAGGTGCAGCTCAGTCTCGATGAACTGATGCAACGCCCACTGTACGAGCAGTACGTCACGATCAGCTGTGTCTCCAATGAGGTGGGAGGAGATCTGGTCGGCAACGCCAAGTGGACCGGTGCTCGCCTCGTGGACCTCCTGGATGAAGCGGGCGTGCAGGCCGGTGCAGAACAGCTGGTCGGCAGATCGGTTGACGGCTGGACCGCAGGTTTCCCTGTGGAACTCGCATACGACGGACGCGATCCGTTGCTAGCGATCGGCATGAACGGCGAGCCGCTGCCTCCCCGACACGGCTTCCCGGCCCGCCTCATCGTGCCCGGCCTCTACGGCTACGTCTCTGCCACGAAGTGGATTGAAGAGATCGAATTGACCACCTGGGACGGTTTCGACGGGTACTGGATACCACGCGGTTGGGCGAAGGAAGCCCCGGTGAAAACGCAGTCCCGGATCGACCACCCCCGTAACGGCCAGACTGTTGCGGAGGATCCGCTGATCCTGGCCGGGGTTGCCTGGGCCCCAACCCGCGGCATTGACAAGGTGGAGGTACAATTCGATGATGGCGAGTGGATTGAGTGCCGGCTGTCCGCGCCGCTATCCGACAAAGCCTGGGTGCAATGGAAGGTGGAGATCCCGGCCCCACCCGGTGCCCACCAGGCTCGGGTGCGTGCCACCGACGGCACCGGCTACACCCAGACCGCGACACGATCTCGTCCCGCGCCCGACGGTGCAACCGGTCACCACACCATCAACTTCGAAGTTGCCTGAGGCCGCGCCTCAGTCTGCAGGCGCCAAAACCAGCTTGCCTTCAGCTCCGAGTTCCACATCGGCACGATCCCATTCCATCGGGAAGTACTCGCCTTCCAGCCAAGGTTCGATCATGTCCTGATAGTGGGAGCTGTAGGTATGTCCCGACTGGCCGGTGGTATGGATCGTCAGGCTGTTGCTGAGGTCGCCCAGGTCGACGATCATGCGCATCGAAGGCACCCACGTGACCTCATAGCCCTCGTCTGCGTAATAGCCGACTGCGTTGACTATGTCGGTGCCACCGGCGGCCGGATACGGCCCGCGGTTGAACCTGCCCTCGATCAGGCCGACACC
>JARFRN010000006.1 GCA_029287195.1 Acidimicrobiia bacterium
AGCAACGAAAGCCTGTAGTTGCTCGCCGAAGCGATGGCGGAGTGCTACCGCCCACAGCTTTCCCGCCCCGAGGTCGTCGCCATAGGAGAACCCACCCGGCAGAACGAGCATCTGGTAATCGAGGATGTTGGCATCACCATCGCGCAGGCTGTTGATGTGGATGATTTCCGGATCTCCGCCGGCGGCTTCGATTGCCCAGGCAGCGTCGTGATCTCGATTGGTTCCGGAGGCATGAGCGATGAGGACACGCGGCTTCACAACACCACCTCCAGATGTCCTCGCCAGGCACGGCGGAGTTCGGCCACAGGCGCCTCGATGAACGGGGATCCGTCGCGACCAATCAACCGGAAGGTGCCATCATTGCGAACGTTGCCCACATGAGCCCCGGGGTGTGCACCTAGTTCCTTCTCGAGAGCCCTCTGGTTCGCCGGATTGACCTCAACGATCAGGCGCCCGAGGGACTCGCTGAATGCGATCGTGGCATCGTCGAGCGAACCCGCGATGGGGACCCTTGCGAGCTCGATCTCGACACCGCGGCCGCCGCCTATCGCCATCTCAGCCGCGGCCACGGCGACGCCGCCCTCTGATAGGTCGTGGCAGGCGGCGACGAGCCCCATCCGGATCGCTCGGTGCAGCGATCCATACAGTTCAATGGCTGCAGGGACCGGCGCCGGCGCATCCCCTGTGATGTCTCCAGCTTGGGCAGCGAGCGCCGATCCACCAAGGTGCTCGCCGGTTACGCCCAGTAGATAGAGGGCGTTCCCGGCGCTCTTGACGTCGCTGGAGATGGTGGCGGCAACGTCGGGAACGATACCGAGCGCCGAGATCACCAGTGTGCCCGGGATGGTGTGCTTGCGCCCATCAACGCCGGTGTACTCGTTGTTCAGACTGTCTTTGCCCGAGATAAACGGAGTTCCGTAGGCGACGGCGGCGTCGTAGCAGCCTTGAGTGCAGCGGACGAGCGCACCAAGTCTGTCGGGGAGACGGGGATTGCCCCACGAGAAGTTATCCAAGATCGAGACACGCGATGGATCGGCCCCGACGGCGACGACGTTGCGAACCGCCTCATCGACCGCAGCCCACGCCATGAGGTATGGGTCGATTGCACCGTAGGCCGGATTGACGCCAACGGCGAGGGCGGCCCCCGCAACGGTCCCGCCACGGCGGTGGACCGGCAGCGGGGCGACGACCGCGGCGTCCATGGGCCCCTCCTGCTCGGTGCCCGTGAATGGCTTGACGACGGTACCCGCTTGAACCTCGTGGTCGTAGCGACGGACGATGTGTTCCTTCGACCGAGTGTTCGGGCTGGCGAGCAGCTCGAGTAGAGCACGCGTTGGGTCGCTCAATACCAACTGTGTTGGCGACGACATCGGCGGCGGGGGAGCCCATTCGGCCTGTAGCTGCAGTCGGGGGAGTCCGTTGTGCAGGAACTCGCAATCGATTTCACCAACCGTGACCCCGTCGTACAGGATTCGTAACCAGCCGTCGCCGGTGAACTCGCCGAGCACCGTCATCTCCACGTCGAGCTGGGTGGCGATCTGTCGGACTCGGGAGACATGATCCGGCGGTACGGCTATGACCATGCGCTCCTGTGCTTCGCTAAGCCAGATCTCCCACGGCGCCAGCCCGGGATACTTCAACGGTACCCGCTCCAGGTGTACGACGGCCCCGAGTTCCTCGGCCATCTCACCGACGCTCGACGACAATCCGCCCGCCCCGCAGTCTGTGATCGCGCTGTACAAACCTTGGTCGCGGGCGACCATGATCACCTCCAGCACCTGCTTCTCATGGATGGGATGGCCAATCTGCACTGCGCTTCCGGATACCTCGCTGGTCGTGTGGTCGGACTCCATCGATGAGAACGTGGCGCCGCGTAGTCCATCCCGTCCGGTCCGCCCGCCCAGCAGGACTATTTGGTCCCCCGTCTGAGGCTCGGTCGGGTGAGACCCGGTTGGCAGGACCCCGACACAGCCGCAGAAGACCAACGGGTTGGCGGTGTAGCCCGGGTCATAGAACACAGCGCCATTGACGGTGGGGATTCCCATCTTGTTTCCATAGTCCTCAATCCCGGCGACCACTCCGTCCTGGATCCGTTTGGGATGGAGGACGCCCGGTGGCAGATCGGTGAACGCCACGTCTTCCGGTCCGAAGCAGAGGATGTTCGTATTTGCGATGGGGCGGGCACTGACGCCGATGACATCGCGTACTACGCCGCCGACACCGGTGTTGGCGCCACCGAATGGTTCTAGTGCAGACGGATGGTTGTGAGTCTCGACCTTGAAGGCCAGATCGGTCGTCTCGTCGAGGGCGACGATTCCCGCATCGTCGACAAAGGCCGATCGCACCCAGGGTCGGTCGAGCGCCTCGGTTGCGGCTCTGATGTGTGACTCGAGGATCGAATCGACCCGGGCGGTGATGATCGGCGCCGTGGTCCCCGGCGCCGGTCCGGTGTACTGGATGTCGGCGCGAAACGTCTTGTGGACACAGTGCTCGGACCAGGTTTGGGCGAGCATCTCGAGTTCAACGTCGGTGGGGGCTCTTCCCAGTTGACTGAATCTTTCTTGGATGGCGGCCATTTCGGTCTCGTCGAGGCTGAGTCGACGTTCCCGGCTGACCTCCAGGAGTTGCTCGCCGGTGAGTTCCGCCAGCGGAACCCGTTGCACGGGCCGCCCGGCGCCGACCTGCCCTGCGACGTGCGGAGGTGGTGCCGGCCGGTCGATGTAGTGATCCTGGATGACTTCGTTGGCAAGCAACGACGTCGCAATTCCTTCGAGCACGGCGCGGTCGAGTGATCCCCTCAGCGTGTACCGATTCCCGCTCGCCGCTGCATCGATAGTTGTGATCCCTATTTCGCGGGCCCCTGCCAGCAGGCTCTCAGCCGCGGAATCAGTAACGCCGGGGTGCAGGACGACGTCAATAGTGTGCACATTGTCCTCTGTGGGGACACTGTCGCTGGTCACCGGGAAAGTAAGGGCGGTCTCCACTATCGGATCATGGAGGAGCTCTGCAGCGACCTGTTCCACTTCGGCCGCAGTGATGTCACCTCTCAGGAAGTAGCGACGAGCGACCCGCACCCACTCGACGCCGTCGATTCCGAGTTGCTCGATCTGGCCGGCCAGGATCTGCGCCCGCGCATCGCGGGCGCCTCTTCTGGCGGTTACCTCAACGCAGTATTCCATGCCCCTTACCAAGCTCGCAGTTTGGCAGGGTGTCGCTCGTGAGCCTGGTCTTGACCGGCTGAATCCACTGGAGCGCGAAATCTTTTCTTGACTGCCGCCACCCAAAGTGCTCGTTTCGCTACTACTGTTGTCGACGCCGACCACGTGTCGGCAAGGCTGTCCAGCGTTCTGGAGCGCGGTGGCACTGGGGGTCGTGTTCCATGTAGTAGGGCGACGAACCCCGGTAGGGGGGTGCGTCGCCCTACATGCGTTCCTGGTCCCCTCGTTCTCCCCGGTTTGCTGCGGGTCGGGGTACGAAATGCCGGATCGGGGGACGCACGAAGGCCGTGGTCTACTGAACCGGGCTCGCTCCTAGCGAAACCGCGTGCACCAATCGCTCCAAGAACCCGGATACAACAACGCATCGCCACGTCCCAATATCTCGAGAGCAAGCAGGTCGCTGCAAGCGGTGACACCGCTGCCGCAGTAGACGACAAGTGAGGGTTTGCCTGACACGGGCTCGAACCTCCGCTGCAGGGCATCCTGGGTGAGGAAGTAGCCCGATTCGCTCACATTGTCCGCGTACGGGATATTGACCGCCCCGGGAATGTGGCCGGCAACCGGATCAATCGGTTCGACCAGGCCTGAGAACCGTTCTGGCGCCCGGGCATCGATCAGGGTGAGCCCGTCTCCAGCGGCGGCGATTTGCTCTCCGGTGATCACCCCGGTCCAGTCGGGATGACCCCCGAATTCGGCTCTGGGGAAACTTGGCTCAACGGTGGTCACCGCACGCGACTCTGCCAACCACGCGTTCCACCCGCCGTCCAGCACATAGGTCGCAGGATGACCGAGGGACCGCAGCATCCACCACAACCGCGGCGCATAGGCGCCATCGCCACTGTCGTAGGCAACGATCGTGTGGTCGGTGCCTATACCGAGTCGCCCGAGGCGTTTCCGGAACGCCTGGGCCGGCGGAAGAGGATGGCGGCCGGGCCCCGACGAACCGGTCAGGTCGTCGTCGAGAGACAGGTAGATGGCTCCGGGAATGTGCCCGGTGGAGTAATCGGTCCGCCCTTGCTCCGGGGCTGCGAGGTGAAACCGGCAGTCGACAACCCGGACGCCCGGATTGCGCACTCGCGAGGCGAGCCAGCTCGTCGCTACCAGCGGGCTCAGCGACGCCACCCGAATAGAACCCTGGCGAGGGTCTTCCAGTAGCGGGGACCCACCCGGCGAGGGAGCCAGGCGCTGAGGAGTTTCGTGGTGGGACCGAGACGGGCAGACGTGATGGAGCGATGGATGGTGAAGGCCTTGATTCCTTCCTCGCCCAGCTGCCCGTTGAGCCCCGACTCGCCGATGCCGCCAAACTTGATCGTTGGGTAGAGGAAGTTGATGAGGTGATCATTGACTGCAACGGTTCCCGTCTTCATCCGGCTGGCTACCCGATGTCCTCGCTTCTTGTTCTTGGTCCACGCCGACCCGTGAAGCCCGTACGGGGAGTCGTTGGCAAGCTCGATCGCTTCCTCCTCGTCTGCCACCTTCATGACTGGGATCACCGGTCCGAAGGTTTCCTCCTGCATCAGCACCATCGAGTGGTCGACGCCGTCGAGCAAGGTCGGTTCGAAATAGACCCCATGGTCCGTGTTGATCTTCGAGCCGCCTGCCAGCAGGCGAGCGCCGTCGGCGATGGCCGCCTGCAACTGAGTTTCGACTACATCGGCCTGGTTGGGAGAGATGAACGGACCAATGTCGCCGTTGTCGCCTGTGGCTGCGTTGATGCGACCTACTGCCTTGGTAGCTTCTGCGATGAAATCGTCGTAGACGTCCTCGACCACGTAAACGCGTTCAATGCCGACACACTGCTGACCGGCGTTGAATACACCGAACGTGATGGCAGCCCGTGCCGCGTCCTTGACATCAGCGTCCTCCAAAACGATCTGGGCGTCCTTGCCGCCGAGCTCGAGAACCACCGGTTTCAGTGTCTGGGCGGCCTGCGCTGCGATCGACCTGCCCACCGATGGGGAACCGGTGAAGGCAACGATGTCGGTGTCAGCGTCCACCAAAGCCGCCCCGGTATCGCCGTAGCCGTGGATCACTTGGACGACGTCCTTCGGAAGTCCGGCCTCCAGTGCGAGGTCTTCTATCAGCTGTCCGCACATCGGTGTGAGTTCCGACGGCTTGATTACGACGGTGCACCCCGCGCTGAGAGCCTGGATTGCAGAGAGCGTCGGGAGGTAGAACGGATAATTCCAAGGTGAGATGATGCCGGCTACCCCGATCGGGTGGTATTCCGTCCAGCCACGGGTGAGGAGAAAGGGCCACGAGCTTCCCTTCTTGGGCCGCAGCAGCTTCTCCGCTCTACGGGTGTAGAAGTCGAGGGAGACGAGCGTGCCGATCAGCTCGGCGTGGGCGTCGGCGAGGTTCTTGCCAGTCTCCGAGACGATCACCTGGGCGATCCGGTCCATGGATTTCAGGATCAGCTTGGCGAATGCCCGCAGGTGCGGCCGGCGCTGGCTGTGAGACATCGCACCCCAGCCAACGAAGGCGCTTCGGGATCGGCCGACGGCAGCGGCGACTTCTTGCGGTTCGGTGACCCGCACTGTTCCCGCCGGCTCTCCCGTAAGCGGGCTCTTCGGAGTAAGCCAGCGAGTTTCCGCGGATGTTGTCATCGAGTTTCCTCCCGGCCGGGGCTGGCAACGAGGGTCGTCGGTGCGGCGGCCGCCTCCCACGGTCTGGCTATGACGTGCCAGCCAAGCGCCACGACCAGGATCGGGATACCCAACGGCGCCTCGATCCTCACCCGGTTGTACGAGACGAGCGATCCTTCGATCTGAGCC
>JARFRN010000105.1 GCA_029287195.1 Acidimicrobiia bacterium
CATGTCATCCATGGCAGGGGTAACCGGGGCCCCCAACATGATGGCCTACAGCACCTCTAAGGCGGCCATCATCGGTTTGACGAAGAGCACGGCCAAGGATCTCGCCCCCCATAGGATCCGCGTGAACAGCGTCTCTCCGGCGTTCATCGGCCCGGGCGCGATGTGGGATCGACAGATCGAGATGCAAGCCGCCGCCGGCACCCAATACTTCCCTGCCGAAACGGAGCAGGTCGCTGAGATGATGGTCAACATGATCCCGATGCGTCGCTACGGCTCTATCGACGAGGTGATAGACGTCGTGCTCTGGCTCTTGTCAGAGAACTCGAGCTATGTCACGGGGGTCAACATCGAGGTATCCGGTGGCTCAGCCTGATCGCTAGCTCACTAGCGGAGTTCGATGCGTTGCGGTTCCGGCCCACACTCGCTGTCGGCGGCAGAATGGTCTGGTGAGATCACCTGCAGTGCAGGAAAGCGACAGTTACGCGAAGATGAAGTCATGGTGACGCACCATCTCGACTCTCTGGTTGCTCGGGGCAACACATCGGATGTGTACCGTTGGGGCAAGAATGAGGTCATCAAGGTCCTCCGGCCCAACATCCCGAAGGAGTGGGCCACCAGAGAAGCCGAGACCACCGAACTTGCCCACGCCGCCGGTCTCCCGGCTCCGGCCGTACTCGACGTAACGACGATTGACGGTCGTCCCGGAATCATCTTCGAGCGGATCCCGGGTCCCTCCATGTGGGAGCAGATGATTGCCGACCCTCAGGAGATCCCGAGGCTCAGCTCGCTACTTGCCGAGCTCCAGGCTGAGGTGAATGCCACGCCGGCACCTTCGGGGATACCAAGCCTCATCGACGCTCTGCGGTCGAACATCGACGCCGCTCAGCCGCTCTCGTCCTTCGAGCGCGCCATGGGTCACGAGGCACTAGAACGTCAGCCTCACGAAGCCGCCCTGTGCCACTTCGATGTGCACCCGAACAACGTGTTGATGGGCCCGACCCAACCAATGATCATCGACTGGTTCGACGCAGCGTCTGGTAGCCCGGCTGCCGACATCGTGCGATCCTCGATACTCATGCGGCAAGACGCGGCCGAGGGTCATCTGCCCTGCTCTTCCCCCTCGCTGATCGACTTCGTACACGACCAGTACATAGCCTCCGTGGTCCGAGTCCGAGAAGTGGACGACGATCTACTCCTGAGCTGGGAGGGGACCGTACTATCAGCTCGCCTCGCCGAGCCGATTGTTGACTCGATCAGACAAACGACATACGAAACACTGCACGCGCTCAACGCCTCGCAGATCACTCGTCTCGGTTCGAGTCTTCGTGGAGTCGCCCCCGAGTAGGCGGAGCCACCATACCGGCGGGCAAGGCGTCGTCGCGCTCTCCAAAGCCTTTCCGCGCCCTCGAACCGGCATATCGTGCAAGACCGGACACATACGTCCACGCGGGCGCCAACGCTGCGTGGTCTTGCTCAACGATGAACGGCGAAGCCGGACTCGTGCGCTGGCTCTTGGTCGATGGCCGCGAGCTGTGCCCTACTGCGGGCGATGAGCTTTGGAGGATCCGTGGCTCCGGCTTGTCGCGTGTGGTGGGTGAGGTGGCTGCATTCCTCGTCTTTGGGTCTGGGGGGTGTGAGGTAGAGGGTGTTGGCGTTGCGCCCGCGGCTGAGGGCGACGTAGGCCCATTCCCGGTCGGTGGTTCCGGTGATGATGGTGAAGGTGCGATCGGTGGTGATTCCTTGGGCTTTGTGGGCGGTGAGCGCGTATCCGTACCCGACGTTCCCGTCGGCGACGTACCAGCTGGGTAGCTCTCGGACTTCCGGGTCGCGGTCAAGACGCACGGTGACCGTTCCCGTGTCTTGGTCTATGGCGGTGATGGTGCCGAGGTCGCCGTTGAGGACATCGCGCTGGTGTTGGTTTTGGCGGCAGATGATCCGGTCGCCGGACTGGAGAACCATGCCTGGTCCGTCAAGTGTGGGTCCGTGGAGGCGTCCGGATGCTGCGAGGTGCCCGCGTGCTTGTTGGTTGAGTTCGGAGACGGTGTCGTTGTCGTGGGCGATGAGCAGCGCCGAGCCGAGGTCACCGATTGATTGAACGTGCTGGTACCAGTCTGCGCTTGCCTGTGCGATCGTGTCGGTGCGGTTGCGTCCGAGGATGAGGCGACGGTGCTCGACATAGGCCTGCACGGCTTGTTGGATGGAGCCGTTGCGGAGTTCGTCGAGTGCTTGGCGTTCCCAGGCTGCCTGTTGACGAACGTTCTCGGTGAGTTGGACGGCTGGTAGCCGGTTGGCGAGGGCCCTGAATAGGCCGCCGGCGTCGATCTCGGGGAGTTGCTTGTCGTCACCGACCAAGATCAACTTGCCCTCTGCTTGTTCGACCAGGTCGACGACGGCGGCGAGCTGACGGGTACCGACCATGCCAGCTTCGTCGACCACCACCACAGCACCACTGGGAAGTCGAGCTCCATGGAGGAGTCGGGCCAGGGTGGTGGACGGGACCCCGGTGTCGGTTTGTAGCCCGGAGGCGGTGCGGGCAGCGAGGGCGGCTCCGACGATGGGTCGTCTGGTGAGTGTGGCGAGTTGGTTGATGACGGCGATGACTGCGGTTTTGCCGCTGCCGGCGGGGCCGATACCGACGTCGACCGTGTTGCCGGAGGTGGCGAAGCTACGAACCATTTGGCGTTGCCCGTCGGTGAGTTCCGGCCTGTTGCGAAGCCAGGTTTCGACGAGTCGGCGCGGTGCCTGCCAGCGACCCTCACCGACACCGGCCATCGCCCGCTCGATGATCCGCTGCTCGGTGGCTAGCAGCTCTGCGGTGGTGTAGCTGGGCAGGGTCGGTGCGGGGAAGGGTTTGCCCTCGCGGGTTCGCATCGGAGGCTCGGTTGCTTCCTCGACAGACACTCGATGGGTTGGTTCGACGATTGAATCCGCCTCGGCAGGTTCGGCGGTTGTGAGTTCCGGGCTGGGCAGGAGCGGGATGATTTCACCGCCGGCGAGGAACGAGTCGGCGAGTGCCTCGACCTCAGCTCGGGTGCCACCCTCAGGGAGCGCAGCAGCGATCTGCTGGATCACCTCGGGCGTGGCGAATGTCGATTTGTGTGCGGTCAGTCCGTCCGGTGACGCCAGGTCCGCAAACAGCGCGTCCACATCCGCTGCCGTGACCCGTCTGCTGCAATCGACAATCCGGTCGATCCTCTCCGGGGTAAGCCCCACCTCTGCAGCTCGTCGCTGCCAGACCGCTTCCAACGCCCCGAGGGATCGGCCCGTTTTGCCGTGGCGGGTGGCGATCACCGCGATCTGCCGCGCCGCTGCCGTATCCGGCAGATCGTTGGCTTGACGCCAGGTTTCGAGCTGTTGCCGCCGCTGCGAGAACACTTCGATCTGGTCACGGGTGAACCCGGCGATATCAGCCACACCGTGATGCACGGGTTGCCAGCGCAAACCGAGGCGTTGGGTCAGCTCCCGGCGCAGTACCGCCTCATGCAGATAGCCCGCAGCCAGCTGGTGCCGATACAACAGCCGGCCGTCGATGGTGCGCCACACCCCGTCCTCGCCTTTGACCTTGTTGGCGATGACGACATGGGTGTGTAGCTGCGGGTCGTCGGCTCGTGATGTGTACTCGGTGAACGCCGCCGCCACATAGCCCGACGTTGCGATCGGCCAGGTCTCTACCCGATACGCCGGCCGACCATCTCGGCCGCGAACCCGGTTCCCATCCTTGTCGATGACAGGTGTCTTGGTGGCGCCGCGAGTGGAGGACGCCACCGACTCCAGATACCCGAACGCCTGCGAGGTTGCTTCCTCGAACGCCTCCAGCACCTCCTTGCGCGTCAGTTCATCACCCAACGCCCACAACAGCGACACCGACTTGTCTGCCGAGAAGGTCACATCCCACGCCGCCACCCCATCTGTGCGGAGGCGGCGACCCAACTGTTCGCCCGTGCCGGGATGGTTCCCATCGAACAGACGCACCAGACCCTCCGCCGACACACTGCCCGCCAGGCCGAGTTCGGTGGCTCCCGATCCGCACCAACGGCCGGCCGCCGTGCCGCCACGCAGGTAGTAGTCCTCCCGCGGTGAGATCTCACCCAGCTTCTGCAGGTAGTAATCCTTCACCGCCTTCGCCAAACTCAACACGGAACACCACCCGGAGCAACTGGTTGCAGATGCGTGTGTCGAGAATCTCGTCGATCCGGTCGGAGCGGTCGGGGCGTCCCGCAATCAAGGGAGGTCGTGTCTGCTCGTGGATAGCCGTGGAGGGATCTTCGACGATGGTTGGGGTCTGTCGGGGGTCTCATATGTCCGACTAGACACCCTGACCCTCTCACCAAAGTCTCAAAAACCCTCCCAAAATCCTGTCCGCAACCCTGTCATCCGGTCCCGGGCAGCCCGGACGACAAAAAGGGTCACACGTCGATATCGCCCGCCAAATCAGCGTTTCCGACCAATTGACAGGTCCCAGTGCAACGAAATGGGACTCTGGTGAGAGGGTTGGGCGGCATGCTCAGAGGATGGATTCTCTAGATCGGCTTCTCACCGTCCAGGAACTCGCCAACTACCTCGGGGTGCCTGTCGCCACCATTTACGCGTGGCGATACCGACACGAAGGTCCACCCGGATTCCGCGTCGGTCGACATGTGCGCTTCCGGCAGAGCGACATCGAAGAGTGGCTCAACAACCAGCTCGACGAAGTCCGGGCAGGGGACTCGAAGCAGCTCCCAGGGCAGTGAGTGAGGG
>JARFRN010000147.1 GCA_029287195.1 Acidimicrobiia bacterium
GAATTGCTCAGGTCATCCATGAGTCTTTCCTCGAGATCTACAGACGGTCACATCTTAAATTGCCCGCCTCGAGGGGACCGGTGCCCGGGTGACTGGGGCCTGGACGGCTGTGGTTCTGCCGCTGCCGGACCCGGTTTGAACTGCAATCCGGTCACGGCGACTCCGACTATGTCACAAGCCCTATCAGGAACTGCTACTCGGCCGAGTAGGCGGCCAAGGTGGCGCGTCGCTCACTCTCCTCGCAACGGTGTGCGGCCGCTTCTACTCTGTCATGCCATGGCCGACGAAACAGCTGCGAAGACCAAGCTCCCTGTGAAGGTGCTCGCCATCGACGGTGGCGGCGTCCGCGGGATCATCCCGTCGCACGTTCTGGTTGCTCTCGAGGATCTCACGAACAGATCGGCGTCGTCGCTGTTTGATGTCATCGTCGGCACCTCCATAGGCGGCATCGGCGCGTTGGCACTGTCCGCCCCCGATGAAGATGGCAGGCCCCAATTCACGGCTCGTGACGTGCTCGACTTCTTCTGCAACCGTGCCGCCCAGATCTTCCCCAGGAGCGCGCTCAGTTGGCCTCGCAGCCTGCGCGAACTCGAAAAGCTGATCAGGCAGCCCACACCAACCCAAGCGTTGCTCGGATCCAATCGCGAGATCGGCAATGCCAGGTATTCAGGCGATGGCCTGCGAGCTGCGCTGACCGAGTTACTGGGAGATCTAACCCTCAATGCTGCGCTGACCGAAGTGGTGATTCCGACCTATGACGTGCGTGCCCAGCGCCCCTGGTTCTATCGATCGGCCGACGTACGCAACGGGGCACAGCCGGATGTGCCGATGTGGCAGGTCGGGATGGCTACCGCGGCAGCGCCGACGTACTTCCCGCCCGTCGACGCAGAAGATGAGCAAGGCGAGCAGCAAGTGCTCGTCGACGGGGGGATATTCGCCAATTCGCCGGCGATGGTGGGTCTCCTCGAGGGAGTCATCCGAGCCCGCGATCTAGGCGGCACTGCGCGGGATGTGATGATCGTCTCCGTCGGAACCGGTCGGGTCGGCCCCCGGCCGGACCGTACATACGACGAGTTCATCGGACTCACCTGGTTCAAGCTTGCGCAGGCCGTCTACGAGGCGGCGCAAGCCGGCCAGTCTTCCCTCAACGACGAGCTCCTGGTTCCCCTGCTGGGTGATTCCTACTGGCGATTCGACACGATTCTTCCCGAAGGCGCTGCGCTCGGGACCGACAACTCGGAGGACGCGAATCTGGATCGGCTGAATCGACTGGGCCTGGAGTTGGTGGGACAGCGAGTTGCTGATCTCGCCCGCTTGGCGCAGGTGCTCACCTCGGGCTGACATGTCTCGCAGACCAGGCCGGGTCGACCAGCCCTCTGATCGAGCGGTCGCTACCGGCCGTGCGCTCTAGCCCTCCACCCAGGACCGAGTGACGCAACGTACGATTGGTGGCATGAAGGTCGAATACCCCGCCTTCGGCAGGATCATCGTCGATGGAGTCGAGTACGACCACGATGTGATCATCGATGCCGGCGCGGTGAGCGCTCGCAGCAAACGCCCCTCCAAGCCGCTGCGCGCTCGCTACGGCCATACTCCTCTCTCGGAGGCAGAGCCAATCCCTTGGTCGCATCCCAGGTTGATCATCGGGTCCGGCTACTCGGGAAGACTCCCGATTACTCCGGGTGTTCACGAGATGGCTCAGGCCAAAGGGGTCACTCTCGAAATCCTGCCGACGTCGGAGGCGTGTGCGGTGTTGCGTCAACTAGAACCGTCCGACTGCAATGCCATTCTCCATGTCACCTGCTGATCAACCGGCGCCGGCCACCGGTCGGCCGACGGCGATGAGGTAGAGAGGTTCGTGATCGGGGGGGAGCCGGAGCACTTCTCCCAGTTCACTGTCTTTGAAGGCCCCGATCGGCACAGCCCCGAGGCCTAGTGCAACTGCCTGGAGGAGCAGGTTCTGGGCGGCATGGCCGGCCTCGAGCTTGACATAGCGCTCCGCCCGATCTCCGTAGCGTTCCTCGGTGCGGGCGTAAACGGCAGCAATCGCAAACGTCGCGGCCGCTTCTGCGATCGCCTCCTGGTCGAGGGCCGCCGCAGCCAGATCACCACGAAAGTCGCCCTCGGCGACGAGCACGAGAACATGCCGGCCCGGCTCGTATCGATGGAGACCAGTATCAGTCACGACGTAGACTTCGAGCGGGTAGGTGGCGCCGGCCGAGGGAGCGGTACGCCTGCCGTCTGTCGAAGTAATGCCCTGAGTTGCCCAGAGCAACTGGGACAATTCTGCGGCACTCAACGATGCGTCGGTGAAGTCGCGGACCGACCGCCGCCCGCTCAATGCATCGGACAGGCCGAGGCCCCCGGTGGTATCGGGTGGAGGTAGATCCAGTTGCACAGCTACGCCTCCGGGAGCTTCGGGCGCATCGTCGCTGCCCGTACACCCGGCCAGGACCAAGAAAGCGATGAGCACGATACGAGGGCGCACGACAAAGTCCTCCAAACATCGTGCCCCGGCGGAAGCCCGACTGCAAGGCTGAATTGTGAGCGACGTGTCGCCCGCGTTAGGCCCTGTCTATCAGCTCGAGAACGCTGCCCATCCACTCGATCGATTCAACCGTTATGGGGTCGAGCACCAGCTGGACATGATCCAATCCCGGCATCTCGAACCCAATGAGGGCCGAGGCGATCTGCTCCGGTGAGCCCAAAACGGCAACGTTGCTCTCATGCTCTGTGTCGCCGTAGATCCGGCCGGTCCCGCCCGGGCACTGGATCATGATGGCGGCGGTCCTGGAAACTTCACTCGGGTCGCGGCCCACCTCACCGCAGAGCGAGTCGAGCCTGTCCATCAGATTGGCGAGGCCGGCAGGGGTATTGCCGTACCAGGCATGCCAGGTGTTCCACATGTCAACGTGGGGAAGCGTTGCCCGCAGCACCCGGGGGCCTTGCGACCCGACCATGAGCGGCGGTCGGCCGGGGCGCGGACGGGGGACGAGTTCACAGTCCCTTACCGTGTAATACTCACCTGCGAAGTCGATCTCGCCGTCGCGCAGCAACTTGTGGATGATCGTGAATGCCTCCTCGAAGCGACTGGCACGACGATCGAAGGGAAAGCCGAAGGCATCGTATTCGACCTGGTTCCATCCGGCGCCGAGGCCAACAATCAAGCGACCATCGGAGATCTCAT
This sequence comes from Acidimicrobiia bacterium, assembly GCA_029287195.1. GTDB lineage: Bacteria > Actinomycetota > Acidimicrobiia > Spongiisociales > UBA5794 > JAAETI01. The sequence goes on from JARFRN010000147.1 coordinate 3,188, forward strand.
CGACGGTAGCTGCCTTCTTGGCCAGCATGGCAGGGGAGTGGAATGAGGTGGCGGCTACCAGGGGCCCTAGCTGCACGCTCGATGTCACAGCAGCAAGCGCCGCCAGCAGCGACCACGCCTCCCAGGGCCCGCGCACACCGTTCCCGGATCGGTACAAGAGGTGATCCCCTACCCAGACCGAGTCAAGGCCAACGGCTTCGGCGGTCTCTGCCATGGCCCGAAGCTCCGGCCAACTCACTTCGCGTTCAACCTCGGGTAGTTGTACCCCTATCGCAAACGGCCGCGCCATGCGAGCAGCTTAGGTCCGCCGCTCTTGGTTGCGCGGTCTGCTTAGCTGGGCCCCGGAGGTGAGCGGATGGCCGAGTCCAATCGCGCTCGGATGTGTCTTCAATGGAGGATGCACAAGTTGATATGGAATCTGTCCGGTGGCCGGCTGGGCCGCAAGGCCGCCGGCATGCCGGTTCTCGAACTGTCTACCACCGGCCACAAATCGGGCCTCCAGCGGCAGATCCTCATTACGTATGTCGAGCATCGAGGGGCGCCGGCGATCATCGGAACCAATGCCGGGCGCAATACCGATCCAGCCTGGGTGCATAACCTACGCGCCAACCCGGATGCCCGGGCTCGCTGGGACGGCATATGGCACGATGTTGTCGCAGCAGAGCTGAGCGGGGCCGATTACGAGGAAGTCTGGAGCGACGCCGTCGCGGTCAATCCCGGGTACGCCCCGTATCGAGAGTCGTTGACCCGCCCGATTCCGATCTTCCGGTTAGGCCCGGTCGACTCGTGAGCGGGCCTTTGACGCCTGACCAGTTGCTCGCCTATCTCGGCGAGTTGGGCATCGACCAAACGACAATCGATCACCCCCCGGTGTTCACGGTCGATGAGGCGAAGCGCCTGCGGGGAAGATTGCCGGGAGCCAACTGCAAGAGCCTTTTTCTGAAGAACAAGAAGGGCCGGATGTGGCTGCTGGTGGTCGCCGAAGATCAGCGGGTTGATCTAGCTCGGCTCGCCGAGTCCCTGAAGTCCAAGCGTCTTTCGTTTGGCAGCCCGCAGCGACTCATGGAGAGCCTCGGCGTCATACCCGGAGCCGTATCCCCATTTGCAGTGATAAACGACACTACGGGAGAAATAACTGTGGTCGTTGCGGCGGATGTGCTGAGCCACGAGAAGCTCAACTTCCATCCCCTGGTCAACCACCGCACCACCGCCATCGGCGCCGAGGACTTCCTGCGCTTTCTCGAGGAGACGGGCCACGACCCCGTTGTTCTCCCCGCAGACCAGATCTGAGCGCCGGGCACCCGCCGAATCGCAGATGACTCACGGCGAGTTTCCCTACGCAGAGGCGATGTGTTGAGCGTATCGTGGGGTAAGAGCACAACGAGAGGTGGGGAGCGTGAGACGTCTCGTGCGCTCGGTGACAGCCGGTGCCGTGGCTTGCCTGGTCTTGCTGGGCCCTGTAACCGCGGCTTCAGCCGACACCACGACTGCTGCAGCTCCTCGGATCGACCTGTATCCGCTGGCATTTCCCGTCGACGGTCCCCACTCGTTCACGGACGACTTCGGAGCACCCCGGTCCGAGGGTCGTCTGCACCAAGGCAATGACATCTTCGCAGACAAGATGACACCGGTCGTTGCAGCAGCCGACGGGACGATTCTCCGGGTGAGCTACGGCGAGCGGGCCGGGCGCTACGTCGTGTTGAAGCATGAGGACGGATGGCTGTCCTACTACGTTCATTTGAACAACGACACACCCGGAACCGATGACGGTCTCTACGACGAGTGGCCGGCGGGGATAGCCAAGGGCGCCGCAGTGCAAGCTGGGGACCTGCTCGGCTACGTCGGGGACAGCGGCAACGCCGAAGATACACCGGCGCACCTGCACTTCGAGCTGCACACTCCGCTCGGTGAACCGGTCAACCCCTATCCGCATCTGCTGGCAGCTACCGGCGCCTCCGATGCCATTGTCGAGGATGCGCTGCAAACCGCATACGGGGCGCTACCGGTGACACGAGGGACCACCGCAATCGGTCAGCTCGATCCCGGAGGTGGGTTCGCTGCCGGGGTCTGGGCCCATGGCGACTACGTTTACCTCGGGACATGGGGTCGTCCGCAACAATGTCCCGCATCAGGGGTGCGCATCATCGACGTCTCCGATCTCGCTGCACCGGCTCTGATAGGGGCGATAGCCACGGGAGACGAGTTTGCCGAGACGGACACCGATAGCGTGTGGGTGGGATCTGTCGACACTCAGTCGTTCAGGGGCGACCTGGCAGTAGTTGCCGTCAGCCTCTGCGACAATCGGGAGCCGGCCCGGCTGCAAGACGGTGCCCGCGGTCTAGCCATCTACGATGTCACCGATCCGGCAGAGCCGACACTGCTGTCCGTGCACCACAGCGGTGACCACACGCAGGGTTTCCATGAACTCGACGTTGCCGTCACAGATTCTGGACAAGTGCTGGTGGCAACAACTGCAATGCAGTCATTGCTGCATACGGACGGTTTGCTCGGCGACGTGCGTTTGATCGACATCACCGATCCGGCGAGCCCCGTCGAGCTGGCGAATTGGGATTTTCGTCGCGATGTCGCGCCCGATCCGGAACTGACGCTTTCTCGTGACGAACTGCAGCAGCAACACGCCCACTCCGTCGCTTTCGCCGCCGGCGGGACCCGGCTGTGGGTGGCGCACTGGGATGCCGGGTCGATTCTGCTGGACGTGAGCGACCCCGGAGCGCCGAAGCTCGTCAAGTGGGTCGATGTCGCTGCCAGCGCTGAAGGCGACGTTCACTCCGTCATTTCCAACCCCGAAGAGGGGCTGGTAGTCGTCAGCTCAGAAGACCTGTATCCGCTGGAAGGGGAGGGACACGCTGCCGGGTGGGGCCATCAGCTGATCCTGGATCTCGCCGGGAACTTGCTGAGCGAATTCAATGTGGCGGCATTCGAGCCCGCCACAGACGACGAAACGGTCATTGCTCTCGATGGTTATCACACCGCGCACGTTGCTCAGCTAGTCGACAGTAGGGCGTACTCGGCGTGGTATTCGAGCGGGGTGCGCATCGTCGACTTGGCGGATCCATCCGAACCCGTCGAAATCGGATCCTTCATCCCACCACCGGTGCCCGACCCGCAAGGCTATTGGCTGGCTCCGGACGGGACGGCCCGCATGGCAATGGTATGGGATGTCCACGTGGTCGATGACGTCATGTACGTCTCGGACATGAATACCGGTTTGTGGATTGTGCGCCATACCGGTGACGATGTTGCCGAGTACGACATCTACTGAGCGAGCGCGCTACCCGAGAGTCGAGAGGCTCGCGCTCTACGGTCCTGCCGACGCACTAAGTGAGTGCATCGTGTCCTTCAGCGCCGGGTAGAGGGCGCTGTAGTCGGAATAGAGCTTCTCGTACACCGCACTATCCGGACCCGGGGTCGTCGGTGAATCGAGACGCAGCCATTCGGCAGAAGCCGTTGCGGCATCAGCGAACCACCCAGCTCCGACCGCCGCCAGCAGGGCTGCACCCTGTGCGGCACCCTCGGCGGTAGCTACCGTTCGCACCTCGGCATCAAGCACGTCTGCAAGGATCTGACGCCACTCGGGACTGCGGGTGCCGCCTCCCGAAACTCGTACCTCGGCCAGGTCGGCGCTCCCGGCATTCCGGATGAGCTCGAAACTGTCGCGAAGACCGAACGCTACACCTTCGAGGACGGCTCGGGTGAGATGGTCCCTCTTGTGTCGAACGGTCAGACCGACAAAGCCGCCGCGCGCCAACGGATCGGGATGGGGCGTGCGCTCGCCGGTGAGGTAGGGGAGGAAGAGCAACCCGTCGCTCCCGGCTGCCACTGTGCCGGCGGCCGTTGCCAAGGTACCGAAGTCCTCCCCGGGCGCAAGGGCATCACGGAACCACCGGAAGCTGCCTGCCGCCGACAGCATGACTCCCATGAAGTGCCAGCGATCGGGCACGCCGTGGCAAAAAGCATGAAGCCGTCCTTCCGGTTCGACAGCAGGCCGGCTGGTCGCCGTGAACACGACACCGGAAGTGCCTAGAGAGAGTCCAACTACGCCGGGATCGATGGCGCCGACTGCGACGCCGTTGGCTCCCTGATCGCCGGCGCCGGCAACTACGGGCGTCCCCGGCGCGAGCCCTGTCGCCTCGGCTGCATTCGCCGTCACCAAGCCGGTTGTTTCATGACCCTCGAACGTCGGGGGAAAGAACGCGGGGTCGAGGTCGAGTCCGGCGAGTATCTCCTGGGACCAGGTCCGCCTTGCGAGATCGAAAAGAATGGTGCCGGCCCCGCCGGCACGATCAACCGCGTATTGGTCGGTCAGGCGATATCGCACATAATCCTTGGGAAGGAGCACGTGTGCGACGCGCCGGAAGACTTCCGGTTCGTTGTTGCGCACCCAGAGGATCTTGGGCGCTGTGAAACCCGTCAAGGCGTCATTGCCCGTGATCCGGATGAGGCGCTGCCTACCGATGCGTTGTCGCATCTCGTCGCACTCTGCCGCGGTGCGCTGGTCGTTCCATAGGATCGATGGTCGGAGCACCTCGCCCCGGTCGTCCAGCAAGACGAGTCCATGCATCTGACCGGTCAGCCCGATTGCTTTCACCGCCGAGCCGGGCACGCCCGATTCCGCCAGCACCGCAGACACAGATGCTGTGGCCGCGTTCCACCACAGTTCTGGCTCTTGCTCGCTCCAGAGCGGCTGCGGCGTTTCGTACGAGTACTCACTCGACGCGACGGCCGCCACATCCCCGCTCTCATCAACAAGCTGGGCTTTGGTGGCCGTCGTCGAAGAATCGATCCCGATCACGTAGTTCACAGGAACGCAGCTCCGTCGAGATTCAGAACAGAAGGAAGATCAACAGGGTCGGTGGTGGGGTCAACCTCGAAGAGCTGCCAGGTTTCGTCATGAGAGGTAGCTTCGTCGGGCTGCAAGGTTGCCACCGGGCCGAGTGTCTCGAGTTCGACAAAATCGGCGCTGCAGTAGCACTGTGCAGCGGCTCCTCGATCCAAGTACTCGGATTCCGCCACCGAGCTCGCACGCTTCACGAAGACGAGTCCGTCACGGATGTAGGCAAGCCATCCGCGGTCGAGGCTCGTGCCGATTTTGGTTGCTTCATCTCTGGTGGCGTCCATAAGGAGAAGCCGTTCTCGTAACTCGAAGGGTGTGTCCGTCACTCCGGAGTAAGGCCACAACACGACCTCTGCGTTTGGCTGCAAGCCCTCGGGGTCGACGGGGAGGTCGGGGAGAGGCAGGACCGCGGTACCACCTATCGGGAGTTGTGTGATAGCCCATGAGGCGAGCCGTATAGGCTCGCCTCGGCGGTTTGTGAGCGTGTGCCGCACGCGTACCGCCTCGCCCGAGAAATCGAATCGCAGTGACTTCTCGATCCCCGCGATCGGCCCGGCGGCCTGTGTGACGATGTGGCCTCCCTCTGTTGCAGCAATAGTCACGGGACTGTCGTCCGGCTCGTATGTGATCTGCGGCACCTCCGGGGCTACCCAGAGTCGATGACCGCCCCCGAGCCGGTAGAAACGTCCGTCGGGATGGGGGACGCTGAGGTTGCCGAGCTCGGCGAAGGCGTTGCGGCCCTCCAGGGCAAAGGATGTAACTCGCGGCCCAAACCCGGTGGCGACCCTTAGATCCACTCGTCCGTATGTGAGATGTTGCTCTGAGGTGGTGATCGCGCTCCCCGGTGGATGAGCAAAGGCTACCAAGGACCACCTCCCGAGCCTGATTACGCGTCGGGTCGCTCGCCCAGGATCACCGGAACAGTGGTGCCATTCTCGAGTGTCAACTCGATGGCGGAACCCGCCCCGTATCGTCGTAGCAGAGAGACCAGCTCTTCCATCGTCTTGATCGGTGTGCCGTCGACGGCAGCAATGACGTCGCCTGGATTGAGGCCCGCCGCCTCGGCCGCCGTGTCGGCTTCGATCGATTCGATTTCCACACCGACGGGCGCGCTGCCGCCATCGTCGGTGTCGGCAAAGAACGTTCCTCCGTAGATGCCGAGGAAGGGATTGATGGCCTCGCCGTTGGTGATCAACTCGTCGACCACGCGGGTCACCACCTCGATCGGAGTTGCAAACCCGATCCCCTCGATGCCGACTTCGCTGACACCCACGGCTGTGGTGATGCCGACCAGGCGGCCGGCGCCATCGACGAGTGCGCCGCCGCTTGATCCTTGCGTAATCGGGGCATCGGTCTGCAACATGCCGTAAAGCCGGGTAGTCGCATCGGTCTGGACCTCGCGCCCGAATGCCGAGATCACGCCCACAGTGAGCGATGGGGTTCCCTGAAGACCGAGGGGGCTGCCGACCGCAACCGCCGGGTCACCGACGGCAAGCTGGTCGGAGCTGCCGATTTCGATAGGGCGAAGGTCCTGGGCGCCGACAGATAGAACGGCCAGATCCGTGGTTGGGTCGGTTCCGATCAGCTCAGCGGGGTAGACCCGCCCATCGGCAAGTACTACCTGGTAGCTGTCCCCGGCTGCGACGACATGGTCGTTTGTGATGATGTGACCCTCGTCATCGAAAACCACTCCCGACCCGGATCCGATCCGACCAGTTTCCCCGAGAACGGTCCCGGTTATTTCGACCGTCACTACTGAAGGAATCACCGTGTCGCCGACGAGAGAAGCATCGAGCAGCAGGGTGTTCGTGTCGATCGGTGTCGGCTCGACGACGGGCTCCGGGATCGGCACAACGGGAGCACGGGTAGTCGTCGGTGGGGTGGTCACGGCAACGGGCGCCGCATTGGGTACGGGGTCGGTTCCGGCATTGTCACTGGCGGCCACGAAGGCCCCTGCCGTGAACGCCGCAGCAACCAGCGCCGCAGCAACGAACCATTTCCAGTCGCCCTGACCTCGGGACCCGTCGCGGGGCTTCTCTGCGGGCGTTTCCAGGGACTCCGGCGGCGACTGGGGGACCGGGATGGGTGCGGCCGAATCGAACTCTGCTTCCGTTCCGGGGATCGCCGGATCGGTGCCGAGGGGGTCGGGCGGTGGGTTATCTGCGTTCATACCGGATCCTTGTCGGTTCAATTCTGGGGCCATCATCAATCATGAAGCAAAACGCTAAGAGCTGCGTAAGGATTCCGTTGCACGTTTAGGAATTGGATGAGAATCAGCTGATGGCTCCGAGGTCGTTTATGTCGTCGAGCGGTATCTCGATCGGATCACCAACCGGGTGCTGCCACTCGATGGACCAGCGCAGCACGATTTGCTCGGGTTGGTTGTCGGCCGTCAGGATCTCGCCGAGTCGGTCGAGGCGGACGACACCGTGGCGGGCGAAGGGCCCGGCATTGGAGCTGACGGGGTTCTGCGGGTTCACCCCGACAAGGTGGGGAGGCACGAGCAAAGTAGGGTCGACATCGTCGGTCCCGGGGTCGTCGGTGCCGGCGAATTCGATAGTTGCCGATACCCGCAGCCGGGCGTCATTGTCGTCGATCACATGCCATTCCAGGTGTCCCCATTCCTCCGCAACCTGCAGCGCGTCGATCGAGAGTGTGATGCCGGTCCCCACCGGAATCAGCAACGGGGTTTCCACCGTGAGGGGGAGCTCCAGGCCGTCGAGCAACAGTTCTCCCTCTGCCAGGTCGACAGAAACAGCTCCGCAGCCGTTGCAGCCGGCTCGCACCGTCATCTCGGTGGCCTTGCGTGCCAGGAGTCGCGGTAGCGAGACCGGGAGCTCGGTGATTCCTTCGAAGTGCACCAGTCTCACGCCGGGAGAGAAACTCGACTGAAGGGCGCGGCGAGCAGACAACTCGATGCCATCGCCCACGAGAACCCACTCGGCAACGTGGAACTCATTGGTATCAGTCCGATCCAGGTCGTTGCGGATGGCTGTGTTGACGACCAAATAGAGGTCGTCGTCGGTCGAGAAGACTGCAACGGCCTTGAGTCCGACACCTTCGGTTTCGACATAGCCTCGAGGAACCACCGGATCCGGTGCCGCCGGCGCGGCCGTCGTCGTGGTCATCGGCGCAGCACTGGGCGGTGGAGGATCTTCGCCATTCCCGACGAGGAACCCGACGACGATACCCATCGCGGCTGCCAGCGGGATCAATCCCAAAGCTCCGAGCCGCCGTTCTGGCTCATCGGGATCCGGGTCGAGCGGCGAGCGCATGATCTCATCCCAGATGTTGGCTTCGCTCATTTCGTCACCGCCACCTCGGCGCCACTTTCGATGGGGATCCATATCGCCCCGGCTATTCGGAGTGGTATCGGGTCCGGTGCCTGCGCTGCGTCGTAGGTGAGATTCCACCGCGGTCTGCCTTCGGCCTCGCGCACCGCGGACTTCCAGCCCGGCCCCGCGCCTGTGAGGGAGATGTGGTCGTAGTTGAATCCTCGCGTCGAAATGAGCTCGACCTGGACGATGGTGCGCGCCTGCTCGGTCACGGCCAGCAGCCGCGCCGTCATCCCGGGGGCAACCTGAGCCGTCTCGTTGGCGAGATCCAAAGTGAATTCAGCTTCTACAGGTGTCAAGATGGCATAGGAGTCGAGCTTGACCCCGGTCACGGAGTCGAGCGAAAAGCCCTCTCCAACGTCGAACCGAACCGTGTGAGCCGCGGGATTGGCGACCATTCCGGGAATGTCCCCGGCCGTGGTGCTGAGAACCCAGCTATCTAGGAATACCGTGTCCAGATCGGCCGCAGGGACCTCTTCGACGGCCTGGAAACCCAGGAACTGGGCAACGGATGGGGCGTCACCAACCGGAGCAAGACTGATCATATCGAAATCGAGGACCACTTGCTCTCCGTCGAGGCTGAGGTCCCCGGGAATCACAACGGCAGGACCAACAACCGTTTCGCCGGGCTCGACGAAAAGGGGTTTCGGAACAGTTGTGGTGGTTGCTGCCGCCGAGGCAGTCGTCGTAGGCGCAGAGTCGGCCGCCGCCGCGTTGCCAAGAGCGATTCCGACGACGCCGCCCAGTGCAAAGACCAGGAAGGCGATAACGGCTTGCTGTTTCCACATTGAAGCCTCCGGCGTTCGCGCTGGCGAACCCGTGCCATTCTATTGCGGTGTTGGACGATGGGAGCTGCGACGTGACCAACCGAGCCCGCCGTGCAGGCGGACTCGGTTGTGAAACCGTTCCTCGATCGGGGAGTGGGTTCCCCTGTCTGATCTATGGGATCGAATCGGCGATTTCGCTGTATTCGCTCGAAAGGGCACCGCCCAAGCTGGCCACCGCTATCAATGCGACGGCAGCGATGAGGGTTACCAGCAATGCATATTCGACCAGAGAGGCACCACGCTCTTCGCCCGATACTCGGTAGAGGAGTGTTTTTGCGTAGTCAACCAAGCTCATCTCCGTCGTTCCTCTGCCTTGTGTTTTTCTGTAGCCATTCGGCTGCTGAGAGTGGTATAGCTCAACTAAACACAAGGATTGCCGATGCGTCTAGGGGTCGGGCGACCTATTCCGATCCGCAACCCACATAGCGGCCCCAGCCCGTAAGATCGATACCAGCAGCATAGTGAGGGAAGGCGTGGACCTAACACATCAAAGCATTACAGGACGGCAGTTCGAGCTAAACCGGCGAGGATATGACCCGGATGCCGTCAACGCGCACCTGTCCGAGATTGCCTCCGTCGTCGGCGAACGGGAGAGGCACATTGCTGAACTCGAGTCCACGATCGAGTCGCTGCAGGCCAAGGTGCAAGATGCCAACGAGTCGGAAGAGGCTTTGCGACTGACCCTGAAGGCTGCTGCGCACGCCAAGGAAGAGTTGCTGGCAGGGGCCCGCAACCAGGCTGCTCGCATGGAGCAGGAGGCAGCGGCAAAGGTCGAGGCCCTGGTTTCAGAGGCGACCGCAAGAGCCAACGAGCTCACCAATTCCGCCGAGGCGAGAGCTGCCCTCATCGATCAGAAGGCGCGTTCCCACGCCGGCCAGGTTGCCCAGGCCGCACTTGCGGAGAGCAAGTTGCTGATCGAGCGCATTCAGGGCATGAGGCAGACGGTGGCTTCGGCCGAGGGGGCTTTGGCAGCGATTCAGGTCGAGACCGGCCCGCGCATCCAGGCCGCCCGAGAAGCCCTGGATGGGGCAATGGCTCGAGCTACGGAAATCGCGGAAGACCCCAGCGTTCTGGAAATGGCCGCCGAGGAGCATATTGCTGCAGAGGCTCCTTCCCCCATCGAACCGGCGCCCGAAGATGGCATGCCAAAGGCACAGGTCGAGCCCGGGCTTGCTGAGCCACAGGTACCCCCGCCGGGTGAAGGGGGCAGTGACGAGCAACCAGGTGTCGCCGAACAGCAGCAGGTCGTTGAGCAGGCCGACGCGGGGTCGGCCGCCGTCGCGCACGGACCCGACCGATCCTATGCCGAAGCGTCGCAGCCGCCTCCGTCCGGACCACAGGCGGAGGAGGCACTCCGAGCGGAAGCATCCCCCTCCGAGGCCGGCCCCCACCTCGAGGTCGTGGCAACGGAGAAGGGTGCAGAGGAGCAGGAATCTGCCGCCCAAATCAGCGACAAGGTGGACCGTCTCCTCGAGGAGCTACGCGAAGTCACCTAATCGATTTGATGGATTGGGCGGGCACCCGTGGAATTCGCCGATTGGGCAGGAGCCCGATCGGCCTCGATCAGGCGGGTCTCCTGTCCTTTGCCTCGATTGGGCGAAGATCCGCTCGGGGTTCAGATCTGAGAACGCACAACGATGTGTCGCTTGAGTACGTCCCAGGTTGCAGGCGCCGCCAACTCGTGTTTCATGGAACGTAGCGTGCGCAAGAAGGCGGGCATGGCCGCTTCAGCCGACATCGGGTTGGGTCTTGCAGCGGCAAGAACGCGATGATCGGGACGGAGGACCAAGAAGTCTGCGTCGGGCCAGTTCTCTCGGACCAGTGACACCTCCTGCTCCAGTGCAGTCCGGCCGAATCTGTCGAAGATGTCCTCGTAGAATCGGGCTCCCGGCCTTCGCTCTGCAGCTGCGAGCGGTGCGACCACGATCACCAGATCAAGAGGCTCTTCTGAACCGAGCAGAAGATCGACTGAGGTGCCGCTGGCGATCCCTCCGTCCGCGTACCACCGATCCCGAATCATGACGGGTTGAAACATGAAAGGGACCGCAGTAGATGCGGCTACGGCGTTCTTCAGGCGAGCAGGGGGCGCTTCCTCGGTGCCGAAGGCGACGCGATGCCGGTGGTGCAGGTCATAGGCAACGATCACGGTTGCCCGGTCCGGCCACGTATCGGCCAGGTCGCCCAGTGCAGATTGCACCCATTCGGCAATGCCATCCGTCGAGTGGATCGACGGGCTGCCGAGTACCAGATTGAGGTCGGGGCGGCGCAGCCCGGGGAGGACACCACGGCGCACCCAGCGCATCACGCCGGTAGGCCGGCTCCGGCGGTAAACCCGTTCTCGCAATACCTCGGCGATCTCCTGCCGGTTGGAGGCGTTTCCGATGAACGTCTGCAGCGACAGTTGATTGCCGCGAACCATCGCACCGGTGAGAGCTCCGCAAGACGTACCAACGATGACCTCAGCGTTGTTCGGATTCCATCCGGTAGCCATTTGCAGGGCTAGTAGCGCGCCAAATTGGAACGCAGCTCCGGTGATTCCACCACCGCCCAATACAAGACCGACTCTGCTCACGGGCATAGGATACGGCCGAAGTGCCTGTCTGCGCAGGATGACGGTGCTCGTGGCTCGACACGACGGAGGCAGTTTGGGTTACACGACGGTGCGGTTGCGGCCCGAGAATCGGGACGAAGTGCTTGCGCTCATCGAAGCGGTCCGAGTATTCGACGGCGTGCCACCGCTGTCGGAGTACAAGACAATGCGACTCGAGGGCGGGCTCGATGTCCGGGAACGGGTAGCTCGCGATGCCCAAGGCGCTGTGGTGGGGTACGGCCAAGCGGCATGGCACCGCGGCTCGGGCGACAACACGGGGCACTGGGCAATGGAGATCGTCATGGCTCCGGAGCACCGCAACCAGCAAGCGACGGGCGATCTGATCAGAAGCCTGCTGCACGACGTCGCAAGGCCCGCGTTGCTGTGGTCACGGAGCAACTATGTCGATGAGGCGGCCGCGCTCCTCGGATGGGCGAGAAAGCGGACTCTGCTGGAGATGCGGAGACATCTGCCGGTTCCCGAGCTCGACACATCACTATCTGGGGTTCGGCTGGCTTCTTTTCGAATGGGCATCGATGAGGCAGCCTGGCTCGAGGCAAACAACGCAGCATTCGCCGGCCATCCCGAGAACGGAGACATGACCCGCCTCGATCTCGAGAAGCGGATGGCGCAATCGTGGTTTGATCCCGATGGTTTTTTCCTCGCCTGGGATGGCGAGGTCTTGGTCGGCAGCTGCTGGACGAAGATGCATGAGGACGGAAGCGGAGAGATCTACATAATCAGCGTCATCCCATCGTGGGAGGGGAGAGGTCTTGGCAGGGGACTCGTGGCCATCGGACTCGACCACCTCGCCACGGTTCGCCATGCCAGGAAAGCGATGCTCTATGTGGAAGCAACGAACGACCGGGCGCTCGGACTCTACGACCGACTGGGATTCGAGCGAAGCCGGACGATCGAAGCCTACGTCCCGCAGCTAGGCCTCGGCGTTGAGGGTTGAGGCAGCGACGGCGCGACGAAACTCTGATAGATAAACGTCGTTGACGCCGATCGCAGAGTCCATCGATTGCTCAACACGGAACACCAGGGTCATGGCGCTGTGATAGACGACCCAACGGTCGAGCTGGTATTGGTCGAGCGAATCTCCGTAGCCTTCCTGAAAGGCTGCAGCTGCAGCCGGACCGGCGTGGAGCCCCAGCAGCCAGGTTGCCTTTGAGAGGTCCCATTCGATCGGAGCAACGGTCGCCCATTCCCAGTTGATGAGGGTGACGTTGCCATCGTCGTCGACCACGAAATTGTCCGGTGCCGGGTTGGTGTGTGCACTCCGTGGATCGGACGCAAACGGAGGCCGTACCTCGCGAGCATCGGCCAGGACGCTCGACTCGATGTCCAGACGACGCCGGTAACGTTCGAGACGGCGGAGGGTGGAGATGAAATCAACTGCTATCCACTCTTGATCTATCCCCCGACTCAGGTTCGTGATCTTCTCAGAAGCGATGTCGTGCACGGATCGGAGGATGGCTCCGGCCTTGCGAGCCAGACCCGGGTTTTCGGGGAGCGATTCCAAGTTCCACCTACCGGCATCCTCGAAGATTGCCCAGGGGAAATCACCCTCGAGTCCACGCTCGAGAATCGTAGGGGTACCGGGAATGTCGGCTAGGGCTTCCAGAGCGTGGGTCTCGCGGCGTTCGCGCGCCGGAGTGCCATACACCTTGGCCACCTCAGTGCCCTCACCCCGCCAGATCCGGTAGACGCGATTGGCCGACTGCCCGCGTTCCATGCCGGTGAGCTCGTGAACCCGGCCTCCTTCTGCCAGTTTCCGTGCAATATCGAGTGCCTTCACCACACGTCCTTCTTTCAAGGTAATGGCCATTGTCCCACGCTTGTGCCGGGTGTGCATCACATTGCATTACCCTTACCCGCCAGACGTCGAGAGGTTGACCGTGTTCGTCACAATCACCTTCCCCGATGGATCCGAACGTCGCTACGAATCGGGTGTCACCGGAGCCGAGATTGCCGCCAGCATCGGCCCCCGCCTGGCCAAAGCCGCAGTGGCGGTGAAGCTGAATGGTGTCCCAACCGACCTGAGTCGGGCCGTGACGCAAGATGGAACGGTCGAGATCGTCACGGAGGATTCGGAGGAGGGAAGGCATGTGTTGCGCCACTCGGCGGCGCACGTCATGGCACAGGCTGTGCTCGACCTATACGAGGGTGCGAAATTCGCCATCGGGCCTCCGATAACCGACGGCTTCTACTACGACTTCCAGGTAGAGCATCCGTTCACTCCAGAGGACTTGGATCGGATCGAGGCGCGAATGGCCGCGATCGTCGCCGAAGACCAACCTTTCGAGCGCGACGAGCTGTCCGTCCCGGAAGCGCTCGAAGTATTCTCCGACCAGCCGTTCAAGACCGAGATCATCGAGTCGGTAGACGAACAAGAAGGTGCCGGCGGTTCGGAGGTTTCGGTGTATCGCAACCATGCCTTCGTCGATCTATGTCGCGGGCCACATGTGCCGTCTACCAAGCGCCTCAAAGCCGTCAAGTTGATGCGATCGGCAGGAGCGTATTGGCGCGGTGACGAGAACCGAGAGCAGCTACAGCGGATCTACGGCACTGCGTGGGAGAACAAGGCGGCGCTGGCCGCTTATCTGGAGCGCCTCGAAGAGGCTGAGAAACGAGACCATCGCAAGCTCGGGCAAGAGCTGGAGCTGTACTCGTTCCCATCCGAGTTGGGTAGCGGCTTGGCTGTATGGCATCCGAAGGGTGGGTTGCTACGCACGATCATCGAGGACTACAGCCGCCGTACCCATCTCGCTCACGAATACGAGATCGTCGCTACTCCCCACGTAGCCAAGGCCGATCTGTGGCAGCAGTCGGGACATCTCGACTTCTATGCCGAGGGCATGTATCCCGGCATGGTGCTCGACGATTCGACCGAGTATCGCATGAAGCCGATGAACTGCCCCTTTCACATCTTGATCTTCCGCAGCCGGAGCAGGAGCTACCGGGAGCTGCCCCTGCGATTGTTCGAGTTGGGCACCGTGTACCGCTACGAGCGATCGGGTGTCATTCACGGTCTGATGCGGGCGCGCGGGTTTACCCAGGACGACAGCCACATCTTCTGTGAGGAGAAGGATATTGCAGCAGAGCTGCAGAATCTGCTCGATTTCACCCTGATGGTGCTGCGCGATTTCGGGTTTACGGAATTCGAGGCGGACCTCTCTACCAAGGATCCCGAGAAGTACATCGGCAGTGACGAACTCTGGGACAAGGCCGAAGATGCTTTGCGACTTGCGTTAGAGACTGCCGACCTGCCGTATGACGTCGCTGAGGGGGAGGGGGCCTTCTATGGGCCCAAGATCGATGTGCATGTTCGCGACGCGATTGGGCGCCGCTGGCAACTTTCCACGCTCCAGGTCGACTTTGCCCAACCCGAGAACTTCGACCTGTTGTATGCGACCGATCACAACACCAGGGAGCGCCCCGTCATGATTCATCGGGCTCTGATGGGATCGATCGAGCGGTTCGTCGGCATCCTCATCGAGCACTTCGCGGGCGCCTTGCCCGCTTGGCTGGCTCCGATTCAAGCGACGATAGTGCCGGTGGCAGATCGTCACATAGACTACGCCTCTGAGGTTGCGGACCGTCTTCGAGCCGAGAGTCTGCGGATCGAGGTCGACTCAGCCGACGACACGGTCGGCGAGAAGATCCGGCGTGCGATCACACAGAAGCATCCTGCAGTGTTAGTGGTCGGCGATACCGATATCGCTGAAGGCACTGCCGGTTTGCGGTTGCGCGGTGAAGACGAGCGACGCGGGGTGAAGGTCGATGAGGTGGCGGCGACGCTGGCCGACATGTGTCGATTGCCACGATGACATTTGCTAGCACTGAGCGCGGGTAAGCTCGGTCACTCGAATTTGTCTGCTAGTTCTCGTATGGCCAATCGGGCCGGATTTCGAAGGAAAGATTCAATTGAAGACTCTTGTCAGGCTGCTCTCGGGCATGGTTCGCCGCTCGCCGTGGGGCATCATTGCGGGCACACTCATCATCACCCTGGTCTTTGGTGCGTTTCTACCCCAGCAAGAAACGGCTACTGGGAACGAGGGGTTCTCCCCGGACTCGCCTGAGTTCCTGGCACAAGACGTCATCGCCGACTACTTCTCCGACAACTCTGAGGAGCCGGTCCAAGTCGTTGTAACTGCTAGAGACGGCGGCGATTTGATCACTGTGGCCGGCCTGCGGGACTACTTGGCAATCCGGGAAGCTATCAATGCGAGTGAAGCCAGTCAGCTCTTCAAGGACCGGCCTGGGGGGGACATCGTTGGCTTCATGGATCCTCTGCTCCAAGGGTTACAGATGCGGGCCGATGAAATGGGTATCCCACTCGAGACATTGGTGGACAACCTCACGGACGCGGACGTCAAGGCGGGTTTGCTGCAAAGCCTCGAGCAGACACCGCCGGATATGAGGGGGTTGGTCGAAGGCTTGTACGGGGCGAGTTCCGATCTTGCAGTGCCTCAGGCGGAGACCGGCATCATGGTCGTGTTCCTGAACGTGGCTGATCTGGATGACCCGGATTTCACCATCTTGCAGGGTATCGAGGTCGACATGGCCGACACCATCTCTGCATTGCCAACCGAGGTTGCTGAGCCTTCAGCATTCAGTTTCGCATTGCTCTTTGCCGACACCAGCGAGTTCAACAGCGAAATCGGTCGACTCTTCGGCACTGCCTTTCTCATCATCATCGCCATCCTGATGTTTGTGTTCTGGATTCACCCGAAGGGCCGATTGACGCGTTATCGCGCCTTGCGCCGGGCTGCAGCAGACATGGGGCTGACGATGTTCGTAATCGTGTTGTCCATCGTCTGGATGAACGGTGCGGGTGTGATCCTCGGACCGAAGTACCTGAATATCATCGGGAACTTCAGCGAAATCCTGCAGATTCTGCCGATTCTCTTGATCGGTCTCGGTGTCGACTATGCAATCCACATGACCAGTCGCTACCGCGAGGAGATAGGCGCTCGGGTGGAGGTCACGGAGTCCGCCACCCAGGCCACCAAGACCGTCGGTGTGGCCCTGGTATTGGCGACAGCGACGACCTCCGTCGGCTTCTTGACCAATGTCGTCAACCCGGTTACTGCGCTACGCGACTTCGGCATTCTGGCCGCGGTAGGCATCACCTCGGCCTTCGTGCTGATGCTGACGGTGGTGCCTGCGATCCGGACCATTCTCGACAGGCGGGCTGAGGCTGCCGGCCACCTCGAGCGCGAGGCGTTTGGCCATCAGAGCGAGCGTCTCCTGCCCCGCATCATGGGCTCTACTGCCGTGCTCGCCGAGAGGTTTGCAGTTACCACTTTGATCGCAGCGGCAATTCTCGGCGTTGCCGGTTTCATCGGCTTGACCCGTCTCGACACCACGTTTAGCTTCACCGACTTCGTACCCGAAGGCAACGAGCTACTGACGACATTCGACACGATCACCGAAGAATTCAGCGGGGGGTTCGGTGAAGAAACCGAGGTGATCATCGAGGGTGATGTCGCCACTCCTGAGGTCCACAACGCGCTGGTCGTCGCCTGGGCAAACCTCGGCGACACGGAGAATGTGCTGCAATTCGGGCCACGGGCGGCTGCAGAGTCTCCGGTTTCAGCGATCGCCCAGCTGGTCCAGGCTCCGGAGCAGGGCGGCAACCCGGAGACCTACGACGCCGATTTTGCGGTGGTCGCGTTTGCCGCCGGCCTCCAGCCAGACCTAACTGTGGCGGCCGACACCGATGTGGCGGCCCTTTATGACGAAGCCTTTGCCGCCTCGCCGGACGTAATGGCGCGCACCGTCGCCAAAGTGGACGGTAGCTACAAGTTCATCGATGTCGGGATCTCCACCCAGGCGGGCGAAGCCGGAGCGAGTCATCTGTCGGAGGACCTCAAAGCGGACTTCGTGCCGGGTGTGGCAGCCGGGGTCACCGCCGGTCCTACAAACCAGAACATCATCAGCGCCGGAGTCGTCAGCGCGCTGCAGGACAGCCAGGCGTCGTCGCTGGCGATCACCATTTTGGCGGCAATGGCGCTGCTGGTGGTGACGTTCTACATCGAGGTGCGGCGGCCTTTCCTCGGAGTGATCACGATCCTCCCGGTCGTGCTGATCGTGCTGTGGGTGTTCGGTGTGATGTCGGCCAGGGGCATCTCGTTCAACCCGGTGACTGCAATGATTGCCAACTTGGCGATCGGTATCGGGGTGCCGTACACGATTCACATCACTCACCGCTACGAAGAGGACCGGCAGCGGTATGACAATCCGGAGGAGGCCATTCGCTCGACCACCACACATACCGGGGGCGCACTGGCGGGGTCGGCGTTCACAACCGCAGCCGGCTTCGGCATTCTCGTGACGTCAACATTGAAGCCATTTCAGCAGCTCGGCGAGGTCACGTTCTGGGCGATCATATTCGCCCTGGTCGCAAGCGTGCTGGTATTGCCATCGATGTTGGTTGTGTGGGATCGCTGGCACCGCAAGCGCGGTGAGGACGTGGTCGATCAGGTCGCCTACGAGAAGGCACACGCCGGGCTATGACCGATCGCCGCCCAGAACTCCCGCCCATCGAGGTTGCCGCCGATGTCGCAGCCGCTGCCGGTATGCCGGACGACCTCGATGCCAACCTGGTGGGCCCCTACGAAGTGCCGGATCCGGCGCGCCGGCGCCGCGCCGGGCTGGTGTATTTCGTCGGGACTGGGGTTGTGGTCGCGGGCATGGCTCTCGGCCTCCCCGTCGGTATGTCGGTAATTGCCGTGGTCCTCGCCGCAATCGGCGGCTATCACCTCGTTGCAGCTCACCACCTCGAGGTGAGTGACAAGGTGGCGTTGACGGCCGCCAATCGGGCAACAGAGTTTCCCGTGGGCCACGCATCTGCGGTGCTCGGTTTCGAAGGAATCCTGGCACGTCCGGTCTGGAACGTACTCGTGTTCTCAGCCGATGATCCGCCGAGTCAACGAGGTCTCGTGCGCATCGACGGCCAGTCGGGCGATGTTCTCGAGACATACGCTGAAGACGTGCAGCCCGTCGGCTAGCGCTTCCGGCGTAGTGGGCGCGGGATGCGACATGGTGGCGTCTGCCACGGCTACCGCGGTGCGAAGGCCTTCATCCGTTTGTGCAGGCCTCCATCTCCGTCAGCTCCGGCCGTAGGTAGGAGTTCATCTCTGATGCAGGGGCACGAACTTACGCGATTCTTCGCCGATGTATATCTGGCGGGGTCGCGCAATCCGGGTGGTCGGATCCTCGTTCATCTCTTTCCAATTGGCGATCCATCCGGGTAGGCGCCCGATCGCGAATAGGACGGTGAACATCCGCAGCGGGAATCCCAGTGCGCGGAAGATGATGCCCGAGTAGAAATCGACGTTCGGGTACAGATTGCGGCTGGCGAAGTACTCATCATTGAGCGCAGTTTCTTCGAGTTGCTGGGCGACCTCGAGGAGTGGATCATCTCCCTTGACCCGATCGAGGACATCGTCAGCGAATTTCTTGAGAATACGCGCTCGGGGGTCGTAGTTCTTGTACACCCGGTGGCCGAAGCCCATCAATCGGAACGGGTCGTTCTTGTCCTTGGCTCGTGC
Source organism: Acidimicrobiia bacterium (assembly GCA_029287195.1). Lineage (GTDB taxonomy): Bacteria > Actinomycetota > Acidimicrobiia > Spongiisociales > UBA5794 > JAAETI01. The sequence goes on from JARFRN010000147.1 coordinate 22,357, forward strand.
GATGTACGACTCAGTGGTGGCGTCCGGATCGTTGGCGATGTCCGACAGCATCTCGACGACCTTCTGGTTGGCGCCCCCGTGGAGCGGGCCCCAGAGAGCATTCATGCCGGCGGCCACCGATGCAAAGAGGTTGGCCTGGCTCGATCCGACGAACCGCACCGTAGCCGTGGAACAGTTCTGACCGTGGTCGGCATGGAGTATCAACAGCACATTCAGTGCCTTGGTGATGACCGGGTCGACGTGATACGGCTCAGTCGGAAGCGCAAACATCATGTGAAGGAAGTTCTCCACGTAGCTGAGATCGTTGCGCGGATAGATGTACGGGAACCCGGTCGACTTCTTGTACGACCAGGCAGCGACCGTCGGCATCTTCGCCAGCAAGCGCTGCGCACTCTGGACGATGGCCTCCTCGTCTTGAGGATCGTGGTACTCCTCGTAGAACGTGGAGATGGCATTCGTGGCCGACGACAGAATCGCCATCGGGTGGGCCCTCTTCGGGAACGCATTGAAGAAGCGCTTCAACTCCTCGTTGAGAAGGCTGTGGCGCTTCATCGAGTCCTGCCACTGCTCCAGTTGGTTCTTGTTGGGGAGATGACCAAACAAGAGCAAGTAGGCAACTTCGAGGAACGAGCAGCTATTAGCCAGTTCCTCGATGGCGTAGCCGCGATGAGTCAGCTTTCCGGCAGTGCCGTCGATGTAGGTAATGGTCGACTGGGCAGAGGCCGTGTTGGCAAAACCGGGATCAAAAGTGACGATTCCCTCTGCGGCGCGCAGCTTGCTGATATCGACGCCGGAGTTGCCTTGATGGGCAGGGACTGCGGGCAACTCGAGGGACCTATCGCCTATCTGTAACGTTGCTCCATGTTCGTCCATGCCGCTTCAACTGCCTTTCTGCCGCGAACTCTGCTGGCGCGGATTGTAGCCAGACGATGAAAGATGCATCCGTCGTGGTACCTTTCCGAGCAGAAGGAGACCAACTTGCTCGATTTGCGAGGTCGAGGCCGCCTGGCCCCGATCCTTGATCCAATAGCCGTAGGGCTCTCCAAAGCCCGGATGACACCGACTGCGATAACCATCGTAGGTCTGCTGGTTACGCTCGTCGGGGCGGCGTTCATCGCTGTAGAACGCTACGCCCTCGGCGGAGCAATCGCCGGTCTGGGTGCGATCCTCGACGCGTTCGACGGGCCCCTGGCCCGCTACCAGGGGACGGCGTCTATCAGGGGGGCCTTCATCGACACGATGGCCGACAGGTTTGGCGAAGTCGCGATCTGGGCGGGATTGACGTTCAGCCTGCGCACCGATGAGACCGGTCTGATGCTGTGTGTCATCGGGCTGGCGTTCTCATTGCTGACTCCGTATGTGCGCTCCAAGGCAGAGAGCTGGGGGGCTGAAGGTCGCGGCGGATGGATGGGTCGCGCAGAAAGAATGATCCTGCTGCTTGCCGGCTTGATCCTCGCCGGGTGGGGCCTGAAGGTGTTGCACCCCATGCTGTGGGCGTTTGTGGTGCTGTCGGGCTTGACGGTTGCACAACGCATCCGCCGCACCTGGCAACAACTGACCGACGACAACCAGACGGCCGCGTGAAAGATCGTCTTGGCTACCTCGGATATCGGCTGTTCACCGCGCTGCTGGGCGCGCTTCCCGAGGCCGCGATGCGCCGGCTGGGCGAGGCTCTCGGCAAGGCGGCCTGGTATGTCGTACCCGGGCGGCGGCGACTGGTGCAACGTCACCTGCGGCGAGTCCTCGGGGCCCAAACCGATGTCGGCGGCCGCTCCAAGGCGATGTTTGCCAGTTACGGCCGGTACTGGGCGGAGGTTTTCTGGCTCCGTCCCAACCGCAAAGCAGAGATCGTCGAACACGCCGACGTGATCAACGAGGAGGCCCTCCACAAGTCAAAGGCTGCAGGAAAGGGCATCATCCTCGTGCTGCCCCACATGGGCAATTGGGAGGTGGCCGGCGCCGTTGCCGAGTCAATCGGAATTCCGGTGCTTGCCGCAGCCGAGAACCTGCCGAATCCGCTGATCACCGAATGGTTCGTCAAGGTCCGCAACATGGTCGGTATCGACATAGTGCTGATCGGCAAGGGGCTGCGGGCGACGGGAGAGCTGGCCAACCGCCTCAAAGACGGCGGAACCGTAGCTCTCTTATCAGATCGGGATCTGTCGGGGCGGGGGATTCCGGTCGAATTCTTCGGAGAGGAGACGACGATGCCGGCCGGCCCGGTTGCATTGGCCGACCGAACGGGCGCCCCGATTCACATCGTCGGTTCCTACTTCAAGCAGGGTCGGGGACATACCTATCGCATCGCCGACCCGCTGCCGCTCTCCGCGGACGGCGGGCGCGAGGAGCGGATAGCCGCCGGCGTCCAAGCCTTTGCCCGCGTCCTGGAGGACATGATCCGCCAAGCCCCCGAAGACTGGCATTTGTTTGTTCCCAATTGGCCGTCAGATCTAATGGAGTGCTGATGAGAATCGGCTTGGTATGTCCATACGATCTCGGAGCCACCGGCGGCGTACAGGACCAGGTAATCAGGCTGCAGCGATGGATGGAGCAAGGCGGCCATGAGGTGAAACTGATCGGCCCGGGAATCAATCCGGGCCTCGACTTCGTATCAGTAGGTCCAACCACCGTCATTCCGGCCAACGGTGCCGCCACTCCGGTCGCACTGTCGGCGAACGCGGCGCGGCGCGTGGTCGAAGCGCTTCGAGATGTCGATGTTGCTCACATCCACGAGCCGTTGATGCCGCAGGTCTCGCTGGCGGCGATGCGGCGTGCTTCAGTTCCGATGGTCGGGACCTTCCACGCCGATGTATCGCGCCTCGCCGGAACGATATACCGCTTTGGCCGACCACTGACGCGCAAATGGTTTGCCAGGCTAAACGTCATGACTGCCGTGAGTCCGATCGCGGCTCGTGTGGTGGCCGACACCGGTCGTGTGCGCATTATCCCCAATGGCATCGACGTGGATCACTACGGCGGCGCTCAGAAGCGACCGGGCACTGTTGCCTTCCTGGGTCGGGACGACGAGAGGAAAGGGCTTCGCTACCTTGTCGAAGCCTGGCCGCAGATTCGTGCCGAACACCCGAGCGCGGAATTGACCGTCATCGGTGCCGAGGATCCTGGCCGCGGTCTCCACGGGATTCGCTACACGGGCCGCGTGTCCGAGGAGGAAAAGCGGCGTCTTCTCGCCGAGGCTGCGGTCTTCTGCGCTCCGAACCTGAGCGGAGAAAGCTTCGGAATAGTGGTTGTCGAGGCTATGGCTTCGAGATGTGCGATCGTCGCCAGTGGCTTGCCGGCATTCGTTCGGGTGGCAGGGGACACAGCACGATACGTGCCTCCCGCCGACGTTGCGGGAATCGCCCGAGAAATAGTCGCTTCGCTGCACGACGAAGAGCGGGCGATTGCTCTCGGGGCGGCAGCCGAGGCTCGCAGCCGGCGATTCGGCCGGGAAGAGGTTGCCGCCGCTTACCTGTCGGCATACGAAAGAGCGCTTGCCGCCGCTTGAACGTTACGATCCGAGCGATGGACTACAGCAATCTCCTCGTGGACCGTTCGGAGCGCGTTGCAAGAGTGATACTCAACCGTCCCGACCGGCGCAACGCTCTGAGCCTGGAGCTACTCAATGAGCTCCACGGTGCGTTGATGGACATTGGCAACAACGCTGAGATCGCCGCAGTAGTTATCGAGGGTGCCGGTCCCGTGTTCTCATCAGGACACGACCTGAACGAGATGATCGACCGCGATCATTCCTTCTATTCGGCTCTCTTCGACCGGTGTACGGA
>JARFRN010000185.1 GCA_029287195.1 Acidimicrobiia bacterium
TTGAAGTCTCGTGGGCTCGGAGATGTGTATAAGAGACAGACCAAGATCAGCGTGAGCGGTATTGACAAGCAACTGGTTGGTCAGGTTGCAGCCGACATCCGCAAGGTGAGACCGCCCGAGCCTTATAAGGGCAAGGGGATCCGGTACTCCGGCGAGCATGTTCGACGCAAGGCAGGCAAGGCAGGAGTCACAGCATGAGAGGCACGAGGAGCGACGCGCGGCGTCGTCGCCACAACCGAGTGCGCAAGAATATTCACGGGACTGCGGCGCGTCCACGGCTCGCCGTGTATCGGAGCAACCGGTACATCTATGCGCAGGTGATCGACGATGATTCCGGTCGCACCCTGGCTGCCGCTTCCTCGCAGGAGAAGAAGCTTCGCAAACAGACGCTTACGGTGGAAACGGCATCCGAGGTCGGCAAGATGGTTGCGGCCCGCGCCGGCGAAGCAGGTATCGAGACCGTCGTCTTTGATCGAGGCGGTTTTCCCTATCACGGCCGGGTCAAAGCCTTGGCCGACGCTGCTCGCGAGAGCGGATTGAAGTTCTAGAAGGAAACAGGAGTACGCGGTGACGACAGAGAATCCACAGGACGGCGCTCGCGGGCCACAGGATCGCCCCCGCGGAGAAAGCCGCGGCCAGGACCAGGCTCGCGGCCAGGACCAGGCTCGCGGCCAGGAGAAGGCTCGCGGCCAGGACCAGGCTCGCGGTCGCGGACAGGATCGTGGTCGCGGCCGAGACAGGCGCGGCCAGGATCGCGGTCGGCGGCGCGAGCGTACCCGCGAGGTCCCCGAGTTCGACGAGCGCGTCATTGCGATCAATCGTGTCGCCAAAGTCGTAAAGGGTGGACGCCGGTTCTCCTTCACCGCGCTGGTGACCGTTGGTGACGGCAAGGGCAAGGTCGGAGTCGGCTACGGGAAGGCCAAAGAGGTGCCGACCGCCATCCAAAAAGGTATGGAACTCGCCCGCAAGGGTATGGTCGCGGTGCCGATGGCGGGGCAGACCATCATTCACGAGATCACCGGAGTCCACGGCGCCTCCCGTGTCTTGTTGAAGCCCGCAGCTCCCGGTACCGGAGTCATCGCCGGTGGTGCAGTCCGCCAGATTCTCGAAGCAGCCGGCATCCGCGACGTGTTGGCCAAGTCACAGGGTTCACCGACCCACGTCAACGTCGCCAAGGCCACGATGGATGCACTGCTCGGACAGCAGCGGCCCGACGAGGTTGCCAAAGCGCGCGGGAAGCGGCCCGAGGAGATATTCCCTCCGGCGCTGCTTGCCGCATACAACTCGGCCGAGCTCATGCGAACCGAGGTGGGTAGGAAGTAATGGCAAAGACACTGAGGATCACCCTGGTGAAGAGCACCATTGGTGAGAAGCCCAAGACAAAGGCAACGGTCGAGACTCTCGGCTTGCGGAAGATCCGCCAATCGGTGGAGCGTCCCGATACTCCCGATGTGCGGGGTCTAGTCCACCGCGCCAGGCATCTACTGGACGTGGAGGAAATCTGATGAAACTGCATCATCTCCGACCGGCGGAGGGTTCGAAGAAACGGAAGATACGTGTCGGGCGCGGCGAAGCCGGGCGACGTGGCAAGACTGCAGGGCGGGGTACCAAAGGCCAAAAGGCCCGGAGCAAGGTCAGGCCCGGGTTCGAGGGCGGCCAGATGCCGCTGCAGCGGCGGCTGCCGAAACTCAAGGGCTTCAAAAACCGCAACAAGGTCGTCTACGCGGTCGTCAACGTCGAACGCCTCGCCGAATTCGATGCGGATTCGGTCATCACCCCGGATGATTTGCGGGAGCGTGGTCTCGCCAAGAAGCGGGGTCCGATCAAGATCCTCGGCGAGGGTGAGATCGACCGGGCCCTCACCGTGCATGCCCATTCCTTCAGCCTTGGGGCTGTCGAGAAGATCAAGGCTGCCGGCGGCTCGGTAGAGGTTGTCGGCAAATAGCGTCCAGTCCCCATAACCGACCAAATCGCTAACGTCCCCCCAGAGGTAATCGCAAATGTTGTCCGTTTTCCGAAATATGTTCCGGATCAAGGATCTTCGGAACAAGATCCTGTTCACGCTGATGATCTTTGCGATCTACCGGCTGGGAGCGGCGGTACCGGTCCCCGGGATTGATCTCGACCAACTTGCTGTTGCTCGCGACGCCGCCGAGGAGAGCGGTTTCCTGGGCTTGTTGAACCTGTTCAGCGGCGGTGCCATCGAGAACCTGTCTGTGTTCTCGCTGGGGATCATGCCCTACATCACGGCGTCCATCATCATGCAATTGCTCGCGGTCGTAATCCCCAAGCTGCAGTCGCTGCAGGAAGAAGGTGAATCGGGCCGCAAGGTGATCACGCAGTGGACCCGCTACCTGACCGTGGCGATCGCCCTCATCCAGTCGACGAGCTTCACGTTCTTGTTCCACAATGGCTCGTTCTTCAACGGCGTCGATCTGGTTCCGGATTACACGCTGCGCAACGTGCTAACGATCATCATCACCATGACGGCCGGCACGGCACTGATCATGTGGTTGGGCGAGCTGATTACCCAACGAGGCATTGGGAACGGCATGTCGCTGATCATCTTCGTGAGCATCGTCAGCCAGCTCCCAAGCCAATTCGGCATCCTCTGGGCCAACTCGCAGACATACCAGTTCGTGATCGTGACGGCAGTGATGCTTGCCCTTACCGTTGGCATCATCTTCATCGATCAGGGGCAGCGTAGGATTCCGATCCAATTCTCGCGCCGGGTGCGGGGTCGCAAGGTATTGGGCGGTCAGAGCACCTACATTCCACTCAAGGTCAACATGGCCGGTGTCATCCCCGTGATCTTCGCAACCTCGATCATGTACTTCCCGGTGCTGGTGGCGTCGTCGTTACCGTCCTCGGGTTGGGGCGAATCGGTGCGCAACTGGATCAACGACAACCTGCTGTCTTCAGGTGCCGGCGGACTGTCGCCGACCCTGCCTTACATCCTGTTGCTGGGTGTCCTGGTGGTGTTCTTCACCTATTTCTATACGGCGATACAGTTCGACCCGGAGCGGCAAGCGGAGACCATTCAGCGCCAGGGCGGCTTCATTCCCGGGATTCGGCCCGGTAGGGCGACCGTCAAGCACCTGGAACACATACTCAACCGGATCACACTCCCCGGTTCGCTGTACCTGGCTCTGGTGGCCGTTTTGCCCTCCTTCCTGGGCTACCTGTTTGACATCCCGGTAGGGCTGAGCGGTGTTTCGATCCTCATCGTTTCCGGTGTGGCGTTGGAGACCATGAAGCAGATCGAGAGCCAGCTGATGATGCGCAACTACGAGGGATTCCTGTCCTAGGAGAGGCTCGCTTCTGGGTTTTTGGCGTCGCGAGCACCACCTGAAGCCACCGGAGTATGTTCTGCGTTGCGACGCCAGAATCAGACGGGCCGCGGAGTCTTTAGGATTGCCGGATCGTCTCACTACTAAGGAGCAACAAGTGCCCCGTCCAGCAACACCTGCCGTATTCAGGGCGGTCAGGGACGCCGCTTGCGGCGTCCTCGTCCTCGATGCATTTCGTTCAATGCGCCTTCGTCCTGCGTCCTTGCGATCGACGCCCCCGACTCGCCCTGAAACTCGCCAACGTCACTGGAAGGAGCACTAATGGGTCTCCGGCTGATTTTCCTCGGACCGCAGGGCTCGGGTAAGGGAACCCAGGCCTCTCGCCTCGCCCGTCTGATGGGCGTGCCTCACATCTCGACTGGTGAGATGTTGCGGCAGGCCGTCGCCGACGGTACAGAACTCGGCAAAAAGGCCGACGCCATCATGCAGTCCGGCGACCTCGTACCGGATGATCTGGTGGTTGCCATGGTCGGCGAACGGCTCGCCCAGGACGACGCAGCTTGCGGCTACATCCTCGACGGCTTCCCGCGCAACGTGGCCCAGGCCACAGCCCTCGATGCGGTGCTGGAGACGCCGCTGGATGGATTAGTCCAGCTCGATGTTCCGAATGAAGAGCTCATGAAGCGCATGCTGCTGCGGGCCGAGCAGGAGGGGCGGGCCGATGACACCGAGGAAGGTATCTCGCGCCGTCTCGAGATCTACTGGCAAGAGACCGCTCCGCTGAGTGATTACTACCGGGAAACCGGTGGCACGGTCTACGTCGTCGATGGGTTTGGTTCGATCGATGAAGTCTTCGCAAGAGTTGCGCTGGCATTAGCGGTCGAATGATGAGTGGTCGCTTCATGACGATGAAGTCCCCCGAGGACTTCGAGAAGATGAAGGTGGCGGGAGCGGTTGTAGCCGAGGTGCATGCTGCGGTACGGGAAGCCGCGGTGCCCGGAGTGGCGATGCTCGAGCTCGACGCCATCGCACATGAAGTCATTCGCAAAGCCGACTGCAGGCCCTCCTTCCTCGGCTATCACGGCTTTCCTGCATCGATCTGCACATCACCGAATGAGGTGATCGTTCACGGCATCCCCGATAGCTACAAACTGAAAGAAGGCGACCTGCTCTCTGTCGATGCCGGCGCCATCTATGACGGATGGCACGGCGACGCCGCGTTCACGATGGCGATTGGCGACGTGCCGGAGCCTGTTGCCGAACTCATCAAGGTGACCGAAGAGGGACTGTGGGCTGGAATCGCTGCTTCCCAACCCGGCAACCGCCTCGGCGACGTCGGAGCCGCGATCTCGGCGGTGGCGGCACCTTACGGCTACGGGGTGGTACGGGAGTACATCGGCCATGGCATCGGTCGCCAAATGCACGAAGCGCCGGACGTCCCCAACTACGGCAAGCGCGGCCGGGGCTTGAAGCTCAAGCCGGGGATGGCGATCGCCATCGAGCCTATGTTCAATCTCGGCAAGGCTGAGACGGAAGTTCTCGAAGACGGTTGGACCGTGGTCACGGCCGACAGGAAGCTGTCTGCTCACTGGGAGCACACCGTGCTCATCACCAAGGAGGGGCCGGTTGTGTCGACTCTTCCTCAGGCGAAACTGGTGAAGGCCTGAGTATCGCTCAGATCAGAGTCTGAACCCGTAGAACTCTGGCACGGGACGAGACAACCCTAAGGTGCCGTTACCCTGCGCCGATGATGTTGTCGGTTCGCCCCATGACGGCCTCCGATGTGCCGGCGGTAGCTGAGCTGACTCAGCAACTCGGATACGAAGTCGGCCCACAGGACATTGCCTATCGCTACAAGGAGCTCGTCGACGTCGTCGGCTCAGTCGTACTGGTGGCCGAGGAGAGTGGCGACATCGTTGGCTGGATCCAGGCGCTCGATCGCGTCCTGCTGCAAGAGAAGCGAGTCCTCGAGATTGGCGGGCTCGTCGTGGACACCCGGCGGCGCGGCGAGGGGATAGGTGCCTCACTGGTGGAGGCGATTGCCGAGTGGGCGCGCCAGATCGGCCACACGACCCTTTTTGTGCGATCCAATGTGGCCCGGGAGGGAGCGCATGACTTCTACCCGGCGTTGGGCTTCGTTCATCAGAAGACGTCGCACACGTACGTGATGGAACTGGAATAGGTGGAGAGCGGCACAGGCAAATCCATACCGATGGCCAGGCCGGCGTCGAGAAGCACCGCGTTGGTCCGGCCGGCCTGCCGGCGTCGAGATCGACAGCGGTGCCCTGCATAGGCCGATTGCCGTTTGGCAAGGGTGCCGCCGATGCTCCGGTCGGCCGGGGGACTGCAGATTTGAGTGCCCCGATGTCGAGTTGCCCTTGAACAGTGCCCCGATTTGGGTAACATTCTCCGTACGGCGACTTGTATGACCGCACGCTGCTACGCGTGCGTGATTTGCTCACGTGTGCGCGAGTTCCTATAGTTGCCGTCCGGCCCAAGTCCGGGCCGGTAATTTCTTGTGGCTAAAAAAGACGACGTAATTGAGGTAATTGGCACCGTCGTCGAGCCTCTTCCGAACGCAATGTTCAGGGTGAAGCTCGACAACGGGCACGAGGTGCTGTGTCACATCTCGGGGAAGATGCGGATGCACTACATCCGGATCCTCCCCGGGGACAAGGTACGCATCGAGATGTCGCCGTACGACCTCGAGCGCGGCAGGATCATTTACAGGTATCGATGAAACTTTCAGCATCTGTCAAAAAGATCTGCGAGAAGTGCCGGGTAATCCGCCGGCATGGGCGCGTGTGTGTGATTTGCTCAAACCCGCGCCACCAGCAGCGACAGGGGTACAACTCTATGGCGCGTCTTGCAGGAAC
>JARFRN010000287.1 GCA_029287195.1 Acidimicrobiia bacterium
GTACTACATCGACGATTTCTACATGGACGGCATCGTGCGGCCCCTCCGGGGCCCGGTGGCCCGGGCCGTCGACTGGTTCAACGGACATGTCATCGACCTTGTGGTCAATGGCACCGGGTGGGTGACTGTTCGGATTGCGACGGCCGTCTACTGGTTCGACCAGAAGGGTGTCGACGGGGCCATCAACGCCTCGGCCGCGGCCACCGGCGGCACCGGTGGGCTGCTTCGGTTGCTGCAGAGCGGCCGGATCCAGCAATACGTGTTTCTGATCGTGGCGGGGACAGTGGTCCTCGTCGCCGGGTTCATCATCTTCTGACAGGAGGAAACGAGTACACATGAGTTCGTTTGAAAACGGTTGGGCTCTGACCCTGATCGTCTTCCTGCCAGCGGTCGGAGCGGCGGCCGTGCTGGCAATACCGAAGGCGCAGGAAGAAGCCCAGAAGTGGACGGCGCTGCTGTTTGCAGGTGTCTCGTTCGTCCTGTCGGTGATAGTCGCGTTCCAGTTCGACTACGGCGCCGCCCAAACCATCCAGTTCGGTCCCGACTCGACCCTGACCTGGATCGGCGCCATCAACTCGAACTACTCGATCGGCGTCGACGGCATCTGCCTGCCGCTGCTCGTCCTGTCCACTTCCATGGCGGTGCTTTCCATCATCGACTCGTGGAACCACTGGCCCGAGCCGCACAACCCGAAGGTGTTCTCGGCATTGATCCTGGTGCTGGCCACCGGCATGAACGGCACGTTTGTGGCGCTCGACCTGATCCTGTTCTTCGTGTTCTTCGAGGTGGTGCTGCTGCCGATGTACTTCATGATCGGCATTTGGGGCGACCGCAACAAGATCACGGTGCCGGTGATCGGGCTCGAGACCGAGATGCGGCTCTACGCCGCCATCAAGTTCTTCCTGTTCACCCTGTTCGGTTCGGCATTCATGCTGCTCGGCTTCCTGGCTCTCTACTTCAAGAGCGGGCTGGAGACCTTCAGCATGCTCGACCTCTCCGGCGGCGTCGCCGAACGCGGGCTAGAAGGGCTCGCCGTGTGGGTCTTTGCGGCGCTGTTCCTCGGCTTTGCGGTCAAAGTGCCGATGTTCCCGTTCCACACCTGGCTTCCCGACGCCCACACCGCGGCGCCGACGGTCGGTTCGGTGTTGCTGGCCGCCATCCTGCTGAAGCTGGGCACCTACGCCTTCGTGCGGATCGCCATCCCGATCATGCCCGAGCAGTCGCAGAACTGGGCTCCGGTGATCGGCATCCTGGCGGTGATCGGCATCATCTATGCCTCGCTGGCGTGTCTCGCCCAGAGCGACATGAAACGCCTCATCGCATTCTCCTCGGTGGGTCACATGGGCTTCGTCATGCTGGGCATCGCCACCCTCACCGACATCGGCATCAACGCCGCCATCATCGGCATGGTGGCGCACGGCATCATCACCGGGCTCTTGTTCTTCCTGGCCGGCTCGATGTCGCACCGCTATCACACCAGGGAGATGGCCCGTCTCGGCGGCAACCAGAAGCTGCTCCCCATCATGGGTGGCATCCTCGGCTTCACCGCCATGGCGTCGCTGGGGCTGCCCGGCCTCGCCGGTTTCTGGGGCGAGTTCCTGTCTCTGCTGGCGGCGTTCAACCCGCTCGAAGGCTTGTCCATCACGCTGTTCCGCACCCTGATGGTCATCGGGGCGATCGGCACCGTGCTTGCCGCCGGCTACCTGCTGTGGATGCTGCAGAAGGTCAACTTCGGGGAGCCCTCGGATGAGTGGCTCGACCACGAGATGCACGACGTTGACGGCTACGAGCTGGCGGCCTGGGTGCCGCTGGTTCTGGCCACCCTGGCCATCGGGATCTTCCCCAAGATCGTCTTCGGGGCCACCACAGACGCGGTGACCGCCATGGTCACCAAGGTGTTTGGAGGCTGATCGGTGAACGTCCAGCTCGACTTCCATGCCCTGCTGCCGGAGCTGCTGCTGACGGCGACGGTGCTGGGCGTGCTCATCGTCGACCTGTTGCCGGTGCGCAAGCAGTGGACGGCGGTGGTCGGGCTGGTCGGGCTGTTCGCCGCGTTCGTGCCGCTGCTCACGCTGGGGTTCTGTGAGTCGTTGGCTTTCTGTGAGGAGACGTCGGTGCGGTCGATGTTCGACGGCTCCTACGTCGTCGATACCTTCTCGCTGGTGCTCAAGGGCCTGTTCCTCGGCTCGGCTTTCCTTGCCGTGCTCATCTCCGCCGGGTACCTGGAGCGGGGCCGCTTCTGGGAAGGGGAGTACTACTTCCTGCTGCTGTGCTCGGTGCTGGGTGCCGTCGTGATGGCCTCCAGCCGGGGCCTCGTCACCATGTTCGTCGCCCTGGAGCTGGTCACCGGGCCGACCTTCCTGCTCGCCGGGTGGCGCAAGGGCAACGCCCGTTCCAACGAGGCGGCGCTCAAGTTCTTCATCGTCGGGGTGCTCTCGGCGTCGGTGCTGCTGTTCGGCATGTCGCTGGTTTACGGCACGACCGGCGAGCTGACCTTCGCCGGGATCCGGGAAGCGATCGTCGGTCTGGAACTGGCCGATCCGGGCTTCTCCGATCTGCCGCTGCTCAACATCGCCGTGTTGTTCACTCTGCTCGGCTTCGCATTCAAGATCGCCGCGGTGCCGTTCCACGTGTGGACTCCGGACACCTACGAAGGCGCGCCGACGCCGGTGACCGCGTATCTGTCGGTGGTCTCGAAGGCAGCCGGGTTCGTCGGCCTGCTGGTTCTCAGCTACCAGGCGTTCGCCGACCTGCGGTCGATCTGGGGCCCGGCGCTGTGGATCCTGGCGGCGGCATCGATGACGCTGGGCAACCTGACGGCGCTGCGGCAGGACAACATCGTCCGCATGCTCGGCTACTCGTCGATCGCCCAGGGCGGCTTCATTCTCGCCCCGTTCGGGGCCGCGGTGTACTCCGGTGCGACCGGGGCGCAGCTGGAGGATGCGTTCTTTGCAACGGTCACCTATCTGCTGGTGTACGCGGTGATGAACCTGGGGGCGTTTGCAGTGGTGATCGCCGTCGCCAAACGCATCGGCAGCGTCGACGTCAAGGATTGGGGTGGGCTCTACCAGTACGCCCCGGGCCTGGCAGGACTGACGCTGATCTTCTTCTTCTCGCTGGCCGGAGTGCCGCCGCTGGCGGGCTGGTTCGCCAAATTCGTCATGTTCCGCTCGCTCATCGGCATCGGCGAGTGGTCGACGATTGCACTGGCCATCATCGCTGCGGTGAACTCGGTGATCGCGTTCGTCTATTACGCCCGGGTCGTCAAGTCCGCCTGGTTCGATCCGGTGCCCGAAGACGTGCTCACCGGCGAAGCCAGAAGCGCCCAATTGGCGCCGACGCTCGGTCTGGCGATGGGTATCGCCGCCGCCATGGTGCTGATCGTCGGCATCTTCCCGTCGGTCCTCTCCGAGTTGGGCGAGATGACCAAGGTGTTCGTTGCCGGGTTCTGAGACCCGAACCGTTCTGGCGTCCAAACGCGCCTCATTTGGCCAGAATGGACGCAAGAACGCTGGTGACCACATCCGCACGCTCGGTGAGGTCGCGCCAGGTGAAGCGGTAGACGGTCCAGCCGAGTAGCTGGGCGTTGGTTTGTTTTTCGCGATCCCGCTGGAATGAGTCGGGATCCATGTGGTAGCGCTCGCTGTCGAGTTCCACCAGCATCATGTGCCCCTCGTAGGCGAAGTCGAACCTTCCGATGAACATGCCCTTGTCCGAATGGAGGTCATATTGGCTCACCGGCACCGGCAGCCGTGCCTTGTGGACGATCGCCCGGAAGCGGTCTTCGAGGGTGCTGTCGGTGACCGACTGCCACCTGAGGCGTTCTTGGACTAGAGGGCGGATGGTGGCGACACCGGTTCGGCCTCTCCGGGCAACTCGGCGGAGAAGCTGATCGATCTCCTCCAACGTCACCAGCTTCGTTCGTAGCGCAGTGTCGAGGCATCTGGCGACAGGACCCAGCTTCGCCGAGGCGCCCAAGTCGACCAGCGTTCGCGCCGGAGACGTTGTGGGGATTCCGTCGACGAAGTGGATGTCGTCCTCGATGAGATCTTTCGATTCGTGCACTGCGAAGGGGAGGCGTTTGACCCGCAGGTGGCGAAGTGTCACGATCTCGATGCGTCTTGGGCGCTGGTCGGTCAAGTTCCATAGGAAGGCCGCTGTCAGATGAGATGCGGCCGACGGCGGAGTCCCGGAGAGGACGGCGGCAACGACTTCCCGATGCCAGGTCGCTTCCGAGCCGGCCAGCCCGTACACAGTCGGATATACCTGCTCGTAGAGGCCCCGTGCTGCCCTGCCTGTCACCGTACGCCGGGCGAACCCACAGGCCTCCGCTTGGGCGAGCGTGAACAACCCGCGCTGGTCCCGGGCGATCGCATTGAGCATCGCTTCACGCTTCAACACCTCCCGAAACTGCCCGAGAACATAGAGCATTGGAAGACCCTCACCTATCTGGCGTCCAAACGCGCCGGGTATGGCCCGGATGGACGCCAGAATGGTCCACTAGCCTGCGGCGGATGCAGCCCGATTTCCGACCAGGTCGACTTGCTGTCCTATCCGCCGCGGTGCGGGAGACCGCCGAGGAGACTTCACTCCGTCTCGAGCCGGAGGGTATCGTCCGCATCGGCGAGACGCCCAAAGACGACCGGCACATTGTCTACGTCACCGTGAGAGCCACCGTTGATGGCCGGCTAGTCGCTGCGGCGGCTGACCCCAAGTTCAGTGAGGTGCGGTGGGCCACCGTCGGAGAAGCCCAGGCGCTGGTGGCGGATTTCGACTACGACTTCCGTACCCTATTGGCTGCGCCGGGGATCGACGATGTCTTCGAATCAGAGGAGAGCCCGTGAGTGTCTCCGAGGTCCTGCATGACCGAATCGAAGCGGACGGACCGGTTCACTTCGATGAATTCATGGAGATCGCCCTGTACGGCGATGGCGGGTTCTTCACCACCGGTCCGCTGCGCTCGGCGGCCACCGGCGACTTCCTCACCAGCCCGGAGGTGAGCCCGTGGTTCGGTCGCACCCTGGGTCGGTTCCTGGCCGCCAAAGGTGTCGAGCGCCATCTGGTCGAGGTCGGGGCAGGATCGGGCTCGCTGCTCGAAACACTGCTCCCGGAGCTTGGGGTTGGCGTCGAGGCTTGGGCGGTCGAAGCGTCGCCGATGGCGCGAGACAGCCTGGGCGACGTGGTGGAGTCGGGACGGGTGGTCGGTTCCCTCAGCGGACTGCCCGCCCCGCTCAGCGGCGCCATCATCGCCAACGAGCTGATCGACAACCTGCCGGTAGCCCTGGCGGTGCGTCGTGGATCGGCCTGGGTGGAGCACGCGGTTGCCGCTGCCGGCGACGGCTTCGAGTTCGTCGAGGTACCGGTGCGCCCCGCCGTGGCCGAGTGGGCGGATCGCTTTGGGGGAGCGGTATCCGAGGGCGGGATCGTCGAGGCGCAGTTGGCGGCTGCGACCTGGCTCACCGATGCGCTGGCGCTGCTGGAGACCGGCGTGGCCGTGCTCATCGACTACGGCGGAACCGTGGAAGAGCTCGAGCCGCGTCGTCAGCAGGGCACACTGCGCACCTACCGCGGGCATCACCTCGGCCCCGACCCGCTGCTCGAACCGGGGGAGACCGATATCACCGTCGATGTGAATTTCACCGCGCTCGGCGCCGTCGCCGAGGCGGCGGGTGCGCAGGCGACCTTGCAGCGGCAAGATGACTTTCTCGCCGAGTGGGGGCTGCGGGATGAGGTACGCGACATGAAGCACCGGGAGCTGGCCGCGGCTCGTGCCGGCGACACCATGCCGCAGCTCGAGATCCGCACCGAACGCATCGCCGCCGAAACCCTGCTCCATCCCCGCGGCCTGGGCGACTTCCGGGTGCTCACCGTCGAGGTGTAGGCCTCTCCGGCCTCATTCCGGCGGATCCCTGTACGACATGTCGGTCTCAGGCCCGCAAGAACGGAAGGGGGTAGCCTTGCAAGCATGAATACCGATCCCGCCTGCATCTTCTGCAAGATCATTGCCGGCGAGATGCCGGCGACCATGGTGGCTGAGGACGAGGTGACCATCGCTTTCATGGACATCAACCCGGTCAACGAAGGGCACCTGCTGGTCGTCCCCAGGGAGCACCACCAGTCGATCGCCTCCATCCCGGGCAGTGTGCTGTCGCATATGGCGCTGATCGCCCGGTGGCTCACCGCCGCGTTGCGGGCTTCCCTCGTCCGCACCGAGGGTGTCAACCTGTATCTCGCCGACGGAGCCGCCGCCGGCCAGGAAGTGCCTCACGCTCATCTGCATGTGATCCCGCGGTGGCGCGGGGATGGAATCCGTATCAGCGTCGGCCGCCCAGCAACGCCGACCCGGGAACAGCTCGAGGAAATGGCGGCACAAATCCGCGCCGCCGCCATCGACTGATACCCACCCCTCCGTTCCTGCGGCTCCCCGTCCGAAATCTCGTACGGGGCAACGCAAGAACGGGAAACGCAAGAACGGGAAAGGCAAGAACGGGAAAGGCAAGAACGGGAAGGGCAAGAACGGGAAGGGCAAGAACGGGGAAGGTGGAAGGTGGAAGTAAAAGGGAGGGGCGCCCGGTGGGCGCCCCTCCTCAGGTTTGAGTTCCTCTGTCGGGCTAGCTGAGAGCTCTCCGGAAGAACGCTGCCATCTGACCCCGGGTCACGAAGTCGTTCGGGCAGTAGTTGTCGTTGGCGGGCGGGTTACACCCGGCCGTGATGCCTGCCGCGGCGATGGCATTGATCGAATCTTCAAAGATATGACCATCGTCATCAGTGAAGTAATCGGTCATCGTCGCCGGCAGGTCGAGGCCCCGCTCGATGAACGCTGCCATCGAACCCCTGGTCACCAGGCCGTTCGGGCAGAAGTTGTCGTTGGCCGGCGGGTTACACCCGAGCGTGATGCCGGCTGCCGCCACTCGATTGATGTCGTCCTCGAAGATCGACTCATCATCATCAGTGAAGAAGTCGGTCGTCGTGGCCGGCAGGTCGAATGCCCGGTTGAGCATCGCTGCCATCTGACCCCGGGTCAGGCTGTCGTTCGGGCAGAACCGGTCATTCACCGGTGGGTTACAGCCGCGGGTGATACCACTGCTGTAAAGCCACTCGATGTCGTCCTCGAAGATCGAGAAATCGTCATCGACGAAGTCCACAGCAGTGGTCACCGTCAGGCTGAGACCAGCCGACTGGTTGCCCTGCGCATCCTCTGCCTTGACCACGAAGTCGTACTCGGTCTTCGGGCTGAGCCCGGTCACGTCGTATGACTTCACATGGTGGGCACTGAGAGCTGCGTCGCTCGTCCCGTTGACCATGACGTAGTCGAGAAGGGTTCCTTCCTGGTAGATGCCGTACTTGACGACACCGACATCGTCGGTGGCCGCATCCCAATTGAGAGTCAGGCTGCTCGACAGGACATCGGTCGCCCACAGGTCGTCGCCATCCACAGGTGGGGCGACATCGCCGACGGCGAGGTCGACGCTCGAGATCTCGGTCATCCCGCCGATGGAGTCGACGCTATGCGACACCTCGTTGGTGATGATCGTTCCTTCGGTACCCGGGTCGACGGTTGCCTGATAGGTGAGCACAACCGGATCCGCCAGCGATGCGGTCAGGTCAAAGCAGATGGCTTGACCGTCCGCCAGCCCGATCGAGCTGAGCACGTCGTCGTTCAGCACCACCTCGGCATCGGTCCCCGTCCCGTTCTCGGTCCCGATGGTGCCCGGCGCGTCCAACAAGATGTTGTTGTACGCAAAGATGAACTCGGGCCCAGCTGCGTCTTCGCCAAGGGGCGCAAAGACCTGGAAGTCCATCACTACCGGTCCATCACCGGTCGGCGTCCACGGACGCACATCGTCGTACTCGACGATGCTCGCCACGGGGATGCCACCGCTCGTCAGAACAGCAGTCGTGATGCCTGCGTTGGTGGCCGCGTCGTAGACGATCTCGAGGTCATGCCAGAACATGGCCGCAAGATTGTTGGGCGGGGTCGGGTCGGGAAGGGTCTGCCAAACCCACGGTGTTCCTGCGTAGTTGGATATTGCGTCGAAGATGGCGAAGCCATCATCTGTGAACTCCAACATGTCGTAGGTGTCTCCGTAGAAGTCGTAGTCCCCGTCGTCGATCGCCCACACCGTGGTGTCGCCTTCGAACGCCGGATCGGTGGTCAGCCCAAACGCTTCGAGATCGACGTAGGCGTCTTCCACACCGTCGAGTCCGGCAAGCGGCATCGCGCACGACGAGTCGCTGTCGCTGTCCGTCACTGTGTAGGAGGGCGGAAGCACCTTCTCCATCGTGCCCGACCAGGTCAACGCTCCGTCGCTGCGTAGCGTCAAGCCACCTGTTGCCGAACCCGGCACATAGGTGAGGCCGTCGGGAATCAAGTCGACGACTTCATAGGCGATATCGGTGTCCGTCATGTTCGGGTGGACCGTGATCGTGTACGTCACTGTGTCCCCCGGCTCCGCCGTGCTGGGGCTGACGCTCTTGGTGACGTCATCACCCAAGCGGGTCAGATTGACCGGCACCGTGCCGACGTTGCCCGGCTTGGCCGGGCTGGTGCCGATGGAGAACGCGCCGTAGGCACGATCACCCTCGGTCAGCATCGGCTCGTTGAACCGGATCCGGATATCGAACGGATCGAGCTGCGGCTGCTGCGCGGGTCCCTCGATGAGGAAGTTGCCCTCGTCACCGGCGACTACGCCGTGCGACAGCGTGAACGCATCCGTTTCTGCGCCCGAGCCGAACCAGTTCTGCACTGCAATCCAGTACGTCCCTTCGACCGGGTCCATGATGTCGCAGAACTCGTCGGCGCTTGCCGATGCCGAGACACAGACGAGGCTGTCCTCGGTCGGCGTGTCCCCGGTACCCACGAACAAGTCGAGGTCGGGTGCCTCCGAGTCGAACGTCTCAGCGACGAGACGCACGGCATCGGCCGGCGTGTCCACGGTCGTCCACGTAACACCGTCGGTCAGGTCGTCGAAGATGCTGCCGTTATCGCTGTCCTCGGCCAGTTCGAGATCCATTTGGGTCCCGATGGTCATGCCGTAGGTGCCGATCGTCAGCTGCGTGATCTCGATAGCCGTCAGATTGCTGACAAGATGGCTGCCGGCATCCCGCCGGGTCTCGATGTCGACCGACTCGGGCAGGCTGCCCGTCGACGGCGCAACTGCCACCGGCAGCAGTGTGTCCGGAACGCCTGCAGCCGACAACGTAACGTCTCCGAAGATCCACACGTTGTTGGCCAGACCTTCCACACCAGCCGTGATGGTCAGGTCTTGGGTCTCACCGGCTGCCAGGGTGAACGAGGCGGGACTGACACTGAGATCGATCTCAGCGGCAGTCGCCGTCGCCGTCCAGGTGCCGGCCGTCGTTGCGGTCACCGTACGGGTGAACTCACACTCCACCACACACTGGGCGTTGGCCATGCTGGCCAGGTTGAGTGTTGCCGGGTCACCGCCGGCCGCCGGGTCGGAAGGAAGGAACGTTGCGTTGTCGATGTCGAGTACCAACCCCGCATCCGTTGCCTGATCCACCTGAACCCGGCCGGAACCCATGTCGAACCAGGTAGCCGGCGTTGCGCCGTCTTCCTTGAGAACATCGGTATGGGCCGTCGTCATGAGGGCCGACTGGATCTCGGCAGGAGTCCAATCCGGATGCGCCTGCACCAGCAAAGCCATTGCCCCGGCAACATGTGGAGATGCCATCGAGGTGCCGCTGAGGAAACCCCAGGTGGCGTCGGTGCCGGTTCCGTTGGCAGCCAATATGTCAACGCCGGGCGCCGCAACGCTCGGCGAGATCATGTTGGGCACGGACCGGTTCGGTCCCCGCGAGCTGAAGCCGGCGAGGATGTCGCCGTTTGCGGCCGATGTATCGAGCGTCGCTCCACCAATGGTGGCGGTGTGGCCCGTGCCGCCGGCAAGCCAAGTCTTGAGGACTTCGCCGTCTGCCTGCGAGATGTGCACGCCGGGTAGCTCGTGAGCGTCGCCGACGAGCCCGGCACCGTTGTCCGCCAGCACGTAGCCGGCGGCACCGGCAGCCAGAACATTGGCACCCTTCTCCACCCGACCGAACGTGCCCCGGTCACACACCACGATGTGGCCGGTGAACGTGTCGGCGGGCCACGGCGATACGAAATCGTCGAGGTCGCCGACACCGCACAGCTCGGGGGTGTCCGTCAATGTCGACGGGAAGTCGCCTGCGTAGACGATCGGCAGCGGACCGACGCCCGAAGTCAAGCCGACACCCTCGATGTCGGCCGGGGGAGTGGTGTCTCCACCGGTCATCCCGGTCAGTGAGTTCGTGTATTTTCGGTTGTGGGTCGAGGCCGCCACGTGGGTCATCCACGGGCCTTGCGGTGAACCAACCGTTGCCTCAGCCGGACCTTCGTTGCCCGCAGAGTGCGCAACCGAGATGCCGGCCTCGCGCGCCGACAGCCAGGCAAGCTGCGAGTCGGACGTGTACGGATCCTCCGGCGACGGGCTGCCGACCGAGAAGTTGATCACGTCGACGCCATCAGCGATCGCATCGTCGATGGCCGCAATCGTGCCCGCAGAAGGACAGCCTGCACCGTCCAAGCACACGCGGTAGGAAATGATGTTGGCGTGGGGGGCAACACCGGAGATATCGTGATCGACGGTGATGGTGGGCGCGATCACGCTCGCTGCGACGAAGTTGCCGGCCGCCGTGCTCGCAGTGTGCGAACCATGGCCGTCGTCATCGAACGCATCGGTTCCGGTGTAGTCCCGGGCGCCGATCAGTTTGTCGTTGCACGGGAAGGTTGCGTCGTAATCGGGATCGCCCGCATCACAAACACCTACGTAGCTGCCGAGCGGGTTGGTGTGGACGTAGCCATCACCACCGGTCGCGGCGAACGACGGATTGTTCGGAGCGATGCCGGAGTCGAGTACACCGACGATGATGCCCTCGCCACAGAAGCCCCCTGCCTCACAGGAGGTTGCTCCGCCCCACAGGCTGGGGGCACCGATGAAGGTCGGGCCGGCGTCCGTGTCGAGTTGCTCGACGACTTCCTGGCGAACTGAGCTGACCCCGGGGAGGCGTGCCACCCGGCTTGCTTCTTCCGGTGTCAGCCAGACGGCCACGCCGTTCAAGCTGTTTGTGTATGTGAATCTCACATCGGCCTCGTGGCCGAGTGTCTTCTCCATCCGGGCGACAAATGTCGCCTGGGTCGCTTCTAGGTAGTCCACATACGCTCGGCTTGCCTCAGATGCCGCATTGAGTCTCGGTGCACCGGTCGCTTGTGGACTGGTGGGTTCGAGGCCGGCTACGCCGCCACGGTAAGTGGCGAGCGGTTCGGCATCTAGGCGCACTATGAAGACGCCTTCCGTTGCCCCCTTGAGGGGGTTCGGGATCGAGACCTCAGCCTGCGTGGGCTCGAGCTGGAGCTTGGGGCTCACTCGGGCCGCGACCGAGCCCTCGGGGGCTTCGGCGGCTGAATGGGTCGATGCGTATGCGGGTCCTGCGATGGAAAAGATGAGAGTCAGTGTCGATATGAGTGTCAGAACTCGTCGAGACACGTCTAGGGCCCCTTTCTTCCTCCTCGGTTTCCCCTACGGCCCGGGCCTGCTGACGTGTGCCTCCGGATGGTCTCCGCCCATCCCACGCCCCTCCCGTGCAGGGGCAACGATAGCGGTTGGGGACGACGCGATTCAATCACTAGGCAACTCTGCGTGGCCGGCTTTTCGCGTTCTAACCAACTCGGCCCGCTGCCCATCTCGAAATAGCGGCCAAGCTCGACCGCAGTGAGCCATGATGCGCCTCGCGCCGCGACTCGAGTTCGATTGATCGAACTCGAAGCTGATCTCATCAGCCGCACCTGATTCGCAGCATCAGGTGGGAACCCGTGATTGGTCGGCGATCGTCATAGAGTGGATCATGAGGAGTGGTTCGTGAGAAGGGTGATCTTGATCGGAGCGGTTGTGGCGATGGCCGCTACTGCATGTGGCGATATTGCCGATGAAGCCGCCGAAGCAACTGCCACAGCCGAGGCAGAAGCTGCGGACGAAGTTGCCGACGGTGACAGCACGGAGCCGTCCGAGGGCCCGTCGACCGAAACCGACCCTGCGAATCCTGAGCCCGGATCGCCGTCGACGACGAGTCCGGAGGGGCGAGTAGCGGAGGAGGGTGAATTGCCAGACAGGGTTCCGCCGACGCGTGACCCGTCGGTTACCGGGGAAGCCGACGCGGGCCTCGTCGCGGCAATCAGGGAGGATCTCATCAGCCGCACCGGGGCGTCGGAGTCCGACATAGTCACCGTCCGATCGGAAGAGGTGATCTGGAACGACGGATCGCTCGGTTGTCCTGTGCCCGGAGAGATGTACACCCAGGCCTTGGTGAGCGGCTACTGGGTGGTGCTCGAGTACGGCGGTACGGAGTACGACTACAGGGCCAACGATCGAGGCCTATTCAGGTTGTGCGAAGGGTTGGGAGCACCACCGTCCAATCCGACGGGCTGACAACCGCCATCGTGGACGCGAGGCGGGGCCCCGCAGGGCCCCGCCTCGATAGTAGAAGGCTCGTCGTTGCTCACCGAGCGAGCAACAGCACCGCCTCAGTGTCTTGGGTGGCTCCACCGCTGGCGCCGAAGCCACGATCACCGTTGGTCACCAGCATGACACCCAACTCGGGGGTGTTGCCCGGGAATGCACCGAAGTCGGTAACGACCATGGTGCCCTTGGCATTGCCGGGAACGTCTTCAATCGACGTGGCGACGTAACGCTCGCCCAATGGCGTGATGGTCAAGCCGGCGACCACGTCGCCGGGACCGCCGAAGTAGAAGTCCTGGGCGTACACAGTCGCATCCACGTTGGTGCTCAGCATGTCGGTGCCGGTAAGCCCGACCTGCTCGGCACAGATGTACAGCACGGTATTTCCGGTCACCGTCGAGTGCTCGGCGAAGAAGAACGCCGATAAGCCGCCGGTGCCCAGGTCCAGCACCCAGGTCACCTGTCGACCGTCCGAGATCGTCGTCGGGCCACTCACGTCGCGGTTCAAGACGACATAGTCGTCCGTGCCGTCCTGGTCGACATCGAGGATCACCTGATGACTCACCGGCACGAGGTGCGACTGGCGCTCCCACGTGTTGACCGCGAAAGCCCAGATGAACGACTCCTGCCCGGAGCAGAACCCGGCCGGGACCGGGAACGTGTTCACGCCTACGGCCCGGATGTCGGGTGTCGGGCTCAGCGCCCCCGGCCCGCCCTCGGGCTGGTTGGGGCTGACGGCGATCAGCGAGTAGGCGTCGTTTTGCGCAATGCCTACGCCCTTGTTGTCGAGCTTGACCTCGGCAACGTCGCCGCCGCGGAACACCAACTGCGAGTTCGGCGCAGGAACAACTCGTGCCGCCTGACGCGGTAGCACCTGCCACGGGACGTGGACCGATTCGCCGCCGCCTTCGAGCACGACGTAGCCGTCGAACTCGTTGGCGGTGAGCGCATCACCATTGGCCCCCTGCGAACCGGAGTTCATGAAGTTCCCCGGCAGATTTGCGCCGGTGATGGTCAACTCCACCTCGATGTTGCGCGAGGCGCCGGCCTGCAGATTCACGCTACCCGGCGACACGGTGACCGCCACCGCACCGCTGTCGACGTCGTCCTGGTAACGGAACGTCGGAGTGACGTCGAGCATCATCCGCGAGTCCGAGTAGTTCTGCACGAACAGGGTCTTCTTCAGCTTCACCTGATTCTGCGCGACGTCGATGTGGCCGAAGCTGAGCGTCGGCAACAGCGTGTCGGCGTCCCAGGCGGCCAATGGAGTATCCACCGCAGCGTCGACGCGAACTTCACCGCCGCCGAGGCGGGTGATCGGCGCCAGGCCCCTGAACGGGTCGGTGTCGATGTTCGTCTCGCCGGTGTTGACGAGGCGAGCCTTCACCTCGGGCGGGCTCAAGGCCGGTTCGGCCTGCAGCAGCAAAGCCGCAGATCCTGCCACCATCGGGGCTGCGCCGGAGGTGCCGCCGAACGGCCCGGTACCGGTTCCGCTGCCGGCGATCGCCGATATCGAGGCCCCGGGAGCGCCGATTTCCGGCTTGATGATGTGGCTGTTGCTGGCGGGTCCCCGCGACGAAGAGCCGACCATCTGGCCGATCAAAGGCAACTGGTTGGCCGGGTCGAACGTGCCGGTGCCCGGGTTGCCGATGCTCGCCTTGATGGCGTTCGAGTCCGCCTGGCTGATCATGTAACCGGGGATATCGATCGGACGATCGCCGCCGTCTCCACCGGAGAAGGGTGCACCGGGAGCGACCAAACCGATGAGCCCGGCCAGGCCGCCCGCCTGGCTGATGTTCGATATCTTCAAAGTGAAGTTACATGCGCCACGATCGACCAGGACGATCAGCCCGGTCAGTGATCCAGGCGCAAACGGGGCACAACCGTTCCGATTGCCGCCCGCACCGTCGCCGTACTGCACCGGTCCCGAGATCACGCCGGACAGCGGCACCGACCACGGCTGGAAAACGCCGGGATAGTCGACACCGTCCACCTCGAGCAGCTGAAGTGTCGCTGAGGGCACGTGTGTTTCCGCCACCGACAAAGCTGCGGGCGTCACCGATGGAGTCCCCGCCACGAAGGGCTTGTCGGCGCCGTTGCCGGCCGAGGCCACCGTGAGGACACCAAGGGTTGCAGCGTTCTCTACCGCCTGCGACAGATCGTCGTCGAAAGCCTGCCCGTAGTCGGAACCGAGCGACATGTTGATGATGTCGACGGCATCCGCGGGATCGCCGTTCCCGTCCGGGTCAACGGCGAATTCCATACCCTGGATGAGGGCAACACCGGAACAGGCGGTGGAGAGTGCGGAACACACCTTCACTGCATACAGATCCACGCCGGGGGCAACGCCACCCGAACCACCGATGATGTCGGCGACGTGGGTGCCGTG
>JARFRN010000014.1 GCA_029287195.1 Acidimicrobiia bacterium
GATCCAGATCACGCCCCAGATGCGTGTGGTGGTGGCTGTCGAGCCGGCCGACTTTCGCAAAGGAATCGACGGATTGGCTCGCCTCTGCAAGGAGGCACTGAAGCAGGATCCCTTCGGCGGCTGGGTTTTCGTGTTCCGCAATCGGAAAGCGACGGCATTGAAAGTCCTGGTCTACGACGGCCAAGGATTCTGGCTGTGCTACAAGCGGCTTTCCAGTGGTCGGTTCCGCTGGTGGCCGACCAGTCGCACCAAGGCGTCCAAGACGCTGGCGGCGCACCAGTTACAGGTCCTTTTCTCAGCCGGCAACCCCGAAGCGGCCCAGGCTGCGCTTCCCTGGCGGCCGGTCGGCCCGGTCGATTGATGCCAACACCGTCGCCGGGAATCGATCTTGCGCATTTGGCAAGGCTGTGCTATGCTCTTTCGGCCATGAGTCGTTGGCCCTGGTGGGCGAAGGAAAAGTCCCGGGTGAGGCACAGCGACGAGGTTTCCGCCCGTTGCTGCCACGGGTATGATGATGTCGAAGCATCCGACGATCATCGAGCTCGACATGGACGAACTGAAAGACCTTCTCGAGCGTACCGAAGCGGCACTGGATGCAAAGGATCACGAGACGATCAAGGCGGTCGTCGAGTCCTATGCGTACATCGCCGAATTGGTGGGTGGCAAGAACATCACCATCTCTCGCCTGCAGAAGATGCTCTTCGGCGCGAGCACCGAGAAGACGGCGGCGGTGGTCGGCGACGGAGCGGAGGCGGAAGCCCCGCTAGCAGAGGCTGAAGATGCCGCGACGGACTCGTCTGGGGAAGCCGAGTTGGAAATGGTGCCCAAGGACGAGCCACCAGCCCCAAGCAAGGGGCACGGCCGCAACGGCGCGGATGCTTATCACGGCGCCGAGAAGATCGAAGTGCCGCACGAGTCGCTCCGGCCGGGCGACGCCTGTCCGGATTGTGCACAGGGAACGGTCTACGAGGTGTCCCGCCCGGGGGTGCTGGTGCGGATCACCGGCCAGACGCCGGTCGGGGCGAAGGTGTACCGACTCCAAAAGCTGCGGTGCAACCTTTGCGGCAAGGTTTTTACGGCACAGGCGCCGGAGGGCGTGGGCAGCCGGAAGTACGACGCCACGGCCGGGAGCATGATCGCACTTCTGAAGTACGGCAGCGGGATGCCTTTCAATCGCATGGAGGGCCTGCAAGGGAATCTGGGCATTCCCCTGCCGGCCTCGACCCAGTGGGACATTATCCGCGCCCAGGCCAGACATCTCGAACCGGTCTACGCCGAACTGCTTGGGCAAGCGGCCGGGGGCGAAGTCGTGTACAACGATGACACGACGGTGAAAATCCTGGAATTGATGGGTAAGCGCGGCCGGGAGCGGGCGTTGGCGGAAGAGTCCGTTGAGGATGGCGGGCAACAGAAGCAGCGTACGGGGTTGTTCACGTCGGGCATTATCTCGACACGTGGAGGCCGCCGGATCGCCTTGTTTTTCAGCGGCCGCAAGCACGCCGGCGAGAACCTCAAGGACGTGCTCACCGAGCGTGCGGAGGACCTGGCCGCGCCGATCCAGATGTGCGACGCGTTATCGCGGAATCTGCCTGGCGAGTTGGAGACGATTGTTGCCAACTGTCTGGCCCACGGCCGGCGTCAGTTCGTCGAGGTGGCGGAGCGTTTTCCGGAGGAGTGTCGCCACGTGTTGGAGTCGCTTTCGGTGATCTACCGCAACGACGCGATCGCCCGCAAGCACGATCGGTCTCCGGCGGCCCGTTTGGAGTTCCACCAGGCGGAAAGCGGCCCGACGATGGCGGAGCTGCACGCCTGGCTCACCCGGCAGTTCGATGACCGGCTGGTCGAGCCCAACTCTTCGCTGGGCGGTGCGATCGCGTACATGCTCAGGCACTGGGAAAAGTTGACTTTGTTCCTGCGAGTGCCCGGGGCACCGCTGGACAACAATATCTGCGAACGCGCTCTGAAAAAGGCGATCTTGCATCGCAAGAACGCGCTCTTCTATCGGACTCCCAACGGCGCCCACGTCGGCGACGTCTTCATGAGTCTGATCTACACCTGCGAGCTTTGCGGGATCAATCCGTTCGATTACCTGACCGAGCTTGAGCGACACGCGGACGAGTTGGCCTCGGCTCCCGATCGCTGGATGCCGTGGACCTACCGGGAGACGCTTGCCGGTCTAGCGTCACCCCCTGCTGTTCCCCGCTGATCCCTCGTCGTCCCCCCCAGCATCCCGGCCGCACGGCCCGCAAAGCTTACGCACGCTTGCCGGAAGGACACGTTTCTTTGGACATGCAGGGGCGACAGAGAGGATGCAGGCTCTTGAGCAAAGCCTGTCAAACACATTGTTAGAACACCGATCGTCGTAAGACAGAAGGCTTCTGATTTGATCACATATTTATCATTCATGGCATATTCCTTCTTTGTTGTTATTCAAGTAGTCATCATAAAGGGATATGGCATATAGGTAGCCTCCGTCATGCTCGATCCAGGTTTCTCCCGAGCGCCAATCGTCAACGTAAAGGAGCTCATCCCCTTCAAGAGAGAATCCATTTACAATGCTCTGCATTTTGTCGTCTGGAGTCCAATAC
>JARFRN010000104.1 GCA_029287195.1 Acidimicrobiia bacterium
CCGTGAGCCGCCAGGTTGTAGCGGGGGTCGGGGAGCCTGGCGATGAGCGCCGCGAGGAACGGACCCTCGAAGGACATCATCAGCCACGTCGACGCGAGCGGCATCCAGAACCGCAAGATGTCCCGCTGACGGAGTGGGGTCGGCATCGTCATCGCGGACCAGCATAGCCTCGCCAGTCACGCGAGGCGAGTGGTACGGCTTCCCGCTGAGCCCTGAAGTCCTACTACTTCAGCGGGTGACAAATGCCAGTCAGTAGCCAGGCTGCTCGTTGTGGTTGTAGCAGAGCACTGTGGTTTCGGTGCAGGCTTCGGCCGGCCCCAGAGTAGGCGCCGCCGCCAGGGCCGCGTCCGAGGTGGTGGCGAACGGGCCCCACTTGATCGTCAGGCCGTCCTGATCGAGGCGGTAGGCTGCAGCCTGGTAGACGTCTCCGCCGGCCCAGCCGATGTCTCGCCACAGGATGAGAAGGTGCGGGGGTGTCCGTTGCAGCAGCTCACCGGCGGGCTCTCGAGTCTCGATGACCGAAGTGTCAGGCATGGTCCACGAGAACGGCTGATACTCAGATCGCTGTCGAAGGATCAAGGTGTCCGTGCCGGGCTCGTAGGACGACGGGTCGTACTCCCCGGTTTCCGTGGCGATCGGAACGAAAGATACGAGTTCGTCGGAGACAGTGCTCGCATCCGTCCGCTCGTACCAACCGCCGAGGTTGGTGAACAGGCTAGAGAAGTCGGTGTCGCCTTGCCACTGCGCGTTGCAGAGCGCCGCCTCGGCCCGCCAAGCCCACTGCAGCAGCTCGAATCGGGGCCGGTACCGTTGCGAATCGGGGTCGGCCATGTCAGCTTCCATCACAACCCCGTATGGATCGCGACGGTTGACATCCATGAAAGCGAAAACGCAGGCGTTGATGAGGCGGCCCTCGACGACAGCGGAAACGTTGAACTCCATCTGTGCCCATGGGTACTCGGGGTAGCCACCTCCACCTACCCGGTAGCCCGCGTAACCGGGGACCTCGTCCGCAAACACTTGGGGCTGAGCAACGGGGTCTCCGGCGCTCACCGCGATGGGCGAGACCCCGAGCAAGAGATCTGTGCCGGCGCCTACTCCGGAGCAGCTCTCCCAGCTCCGAGGGTCGCAGCCGGTCGCGGCCTGCACCGCGAGTGCCACGTCGTCGGCGATTCGACCGACGTGTCCCAGTTCCATCTTCACACCCGAATCGAGCGCCATGGCGACTTCCCAATGAGGGACCGCGTCGAAGCGGTCCGACGGGGCGCCGCTCTTCAATTTCATGCCGGAGATCACACCGGCCTGAGGAGCGCGGTACCAGGGGATACGCTGCCGCACCCGGAATCCATCCACCGCCGCCCAATAGGCACAACCGCCTTCCGCCAAGTCTGCACTCGAACAGATACCGTCGTCATTGCCAATGCCATCACCGATGAGCTCGTCCAGCTCGCTATCGTCTGCTGGAAGAAAGCCAGAGAAATTGGCCTTGCGATCGCCGAAGACATGATTGCCGACAGGGGAGAAATGGGCGCCGTAGCCGCCGAGGGCGACGTGGATCGGATCGCCCGAAGTGGGGACTTCGAGCCGGCGGTCACCGGACTGGATGGCCGAGGAGATCCATGGCAAGTCGAAGGCTGGTTGCTGGTCGCCGCGGATCTTCCACACGCCGCCATCCTCCGTGAAGACGCCGAGTTGATTGTGAGTCTGGGGTGCGAGCATGTCCTCGCGGGTGTCCACATAGACCTGCCGCATCCCTCCGCTTGCGGGTTTGCCGGAACGGATTTGGCGGAAGTCGATTCCCTGAGGACGGGACAGAATCGCTGGTTCGCTGGCTTCCTCACGAGTGGCGATTCGGGAGATATCGAGGACCGTGAACTCGATGTCGGTCCATGCCGCCATCTCGCTGGCGAAGTCCGCGAATAATCCGGCCAAGGTCGTACCGTCGTGGAAGTAGTCGTTGGCGAACGACGGGTGGGGCGAGGTGAACGGGACGTTCGACTCGAGCTGATCCGCGACTGTGGCGAGGGTGGACAGGATCTCGGCAACATCGCCTGACGTCGTGCCGTCGATGAATCCGCCGAGCCATGTCCCTGACTGTGGCCCGGCACAATCGATCAGGTTGAAGCTGCCGAGATAGAGACCAACGGCGGGATCGAAGGTGGCGTTGAGAGTGGAGCCGGCCGAGCAGCCCCCATCGAGATCGAGCCCGATGCTCACCGTCTCGCCGACGGTCGTGAAGGAGGTCACTCCTCCATCCTGTCCCCATGGCGGTGTTTCTTGTGTTCCAGACCAACTGCCTGCCACCAGGCGCCCCTCCGCATCGAGGGCAACGGCCAAGCTGACAAAGTGAGGGGGCGAGAGGCCGTCGGTGGAGTCGGCGACAACCAAGCGGCGCTCGACGAGCTCCCCCGGCCAACGTACGAGCTCGGCTGTCTGGTTGGGGAGATCGCCGGTCAGAGAGAGGGTCGCTCGTCCTCCCTCGACCGGGCCGGCCAGGGTGACGATTCGGTCTTCTGAGGGGCGGCCCAGGACTAGATCCAGATCGAGTACGCCGCCGGTGTAGGCACCCGACCGCACGACCCAGCTCTCGCTTGTCCCGAGCAGGTAACCGAGA
>JARFRN010000121.1 GCA_029287195.1 Acidimicrobiia bacterium
GTGCTGGCACTCCCGGCCCGGGCACGCTGCCTTCACCCAGGGGCCACGCCCCCTTACTTGATCCGGTTCCTGGCGCAAGGCAAGGGACTCGGGACCAAAGCTCAGTGCGTGCCCGAATCAGAGCCGGAGCCTGACCGATGAGGCTCGGGGGGAAAGGCATCCAATTCTCCCGCCAGTTCCTGCAGGGTCACGGCCAGATCCAGCTCACGACCGCGCTCCCGGGCCGCTTCCGCGACGCCGTCGGGAAGCGCCGCGGCCGCAGCCGCAATCTGCCTCCCGGCGACCATCTCAAACCAGCGTGAATTGGCCACCAGGGGATGGCGCGACGCCAGGGCATAGACCTCGACGGCAGTCTCCACTTTGCCCTCGTCGACCAGCAGCAACGCGAGACAGGCCTGGGCGGCCAGCCGCTCCAGGGCACGGTGGTACGTGGCGACCCAATCTAGCGCGGTCGTGAGGTGGCGCCAGGCCTCGGCCCTCTGCGCCAGCCCTCTGGCCGCCAGGGCCAGCCAGGGCGACTGGTTGACGTCCCACGCTTCGTCGGCGTGTTCTTTCAGATCCAGCTTGCTCTCCTGCAGGATCGCCTGCGCGCCGGCATCGTCCCCTTCGGCCAGCGCGACTTCTCCGAGCACCAGTTTTCCATAGCCGGCGCCGCGGCCCCATCCGATCTCGCGCGCCTGCGCCACCACGTGCCTGGCCTTGACGTGGGCAGCGCCTACCTGCCCTGCGTGCAGGTACACGCGGGCCAGGTTTATCGACCGCCCGACGGCCCATACCCGCCAGCCCAGATCCTCAAAGAGGGAGATGCTTTCCAGCGTGGCGGCTTCTGCCTCGGCGAGGCGGCCGGACAAAAACTGAACGTGACCCAAGAAGCCCAATCCAAAGGCGATGCCAAAGCGGTTTGCCTCTGGCGTCAGCGATAGGCTCTGCCGCACCAGATCCTCGGCCTCCTGAAACCGCCCCTCCTGGGCAAGTAGGCCCCCCAGCGTGGCCATGGTCTCGCACTGTCCGATCTCGTTTCCCGCCTCGCGGTGTAGCGAGATGCTGCGCTTCATGGCCTCTTCAGCCTCCCCCAGGGCGCCCAGGTGGGTCATGGCCCGGCCCAAACCCAGGAGGGCATAGGCCATGCCCAGCTTGTGGCCGATCTGCTGGTAGAGTTCGACGCTCTCGGCAAAGTGCTTTCGCGCCGTGCCGGCATCGCGGTACGATTCCTCATAGCCAAACTGACGGGCGATGTGGGCCCGCTCCAGCCATATCTCGCCATCCCGGATATCGGCATACGCGTCTTTCAGCTGGACTTGGGCGTCGCGGAGACTCTTCACTTCGGAGCCGCGCAGGACGATCCCGCATTCGAAGGTATCGATGATCTCGTAGTCGTGTCTTGCCTTGCGGTTGGTGGCTACCACCTTGCGCCCGGCCATCAGATGTAGTCCGCGGGATCGACCGGCCTGCCGCCGAGGCGAACCTCGAAGTGGAGATGAGGTCCGGTCGAGAGGCCTGAGGTGCCGATGTAGCCGATGACCTCTGCTGCGGCCACCTCCTGACCGTAGGACACATCAAGCTGGGACTGGTGCGCGTATAGGGTCGTCATGCCACCACCGTGATCGATGATGACCGTGTTGCCGTAGCCGCCGTAGGGCGCTGCCAGGATGACTCTGCCGGCGCCGCCGGCCTTTATCTCCTGGCCGTACGGTGCGCTCATGTCGATGCCGGTGTGCATCCGGGAATAGCCGAGAATCGGATGCATCCGCATGCCAAACCCGGAGGTGATCGGCCCGGGCACGGGGCGTACGAGGATGCCGGGGGCTTCTCCCTCCTTAGAGGCCTCATCCTGGATGAGGCGTTGCACTCTCGCCTGTTCCTGCTCGAGACCGTCTAGTTCATCGCTGAACTCGGCGATGGTGGCGTCGATCTGGTCGAGGCGAGCCGCCAAGTCGGCCAGCTCAGCAGCCACCGCTGCAGCCTGTTCCGCCTGCGCCGCAGCCAGAATCGCCAGATCGGCTTCTATTTGCTGCAGTTTCGAGATCTGGTTGGTGACCTCGACTTCCTCCTGCTCGATGCGGACCTGCTGCCGCTCTTCCTGAGTTTGGAGGGACTCATAGGCGAGAATGGTTCGATCGTTGTCGGCTGCGAGCAACGCCAGGTATTGGAGCCCGACGTAGACGTTCGTTACGGAACTTGCCGAAAAGGCAATCGATTCGCGCCCGTCGGTGCTACCCACATAGGCGGCCCGTACCCACTCCCGCGCCTCCTCACGTGACTCATCGAGCCGATTGCGGGTCTCGGCCAGGTCCTGATAGGAGCGCTGCAGCTGCTCCCTCAGGTCCGTCAGCACCCTCTGCCTTTGCTTGCGCTCGTTCTCGGCGCCGGCGAGATCATCCTCGGTTGCGGCCAGTTCTGCCTGCCGCAATGCAAGATCGTCCCTAATTGAGACGATGTTGGTGACGACGCTCGATCGGGAAGCGTTGGCAGCCGCTATCTCGCCGGTGATCGAATCGATTCTGCGGTTGATATCCTCGAGTTCGTCGCTCAGGTCGAATGCGCCCGCCGTCGCTGCCGGCAGTGCCATGACAAACACAACCGCGGCTACCAGCAAGCGCCTCATGTGCGAACGTACTTATGCACCGCCAGCGAAATACCGCTCCCAATGATCCCGACGATCGCTCCAAATCCAATCATCAGCAATCCCCAGCGCAGGAGAAACGCGTTGTCGATCGTCAAGTTGATGAACTCCGGGAGATCGGCCAGCCGATCGCGCGCCAGGTTGTAGAGGCCGATGCCGGTAGCTACTGCAATACCCGACCCGAGGACCCCCTCGACCACGCCTTCGATCAGGAATGGCGTGCGCACAAACCAATTGCTGGCCCCGACGAGGTGCATGATTTCGAGCTCCTCCCGCCTCGCATAGATCGCCATGTGGATCGTGTTGGCGATGAGCGCCACGGCAGCAACGCCGAGTGCGATGGCCAGCACCCAGAAGAAGACACGCAGCCCATCCCGGATTGCGGCGATTTGCTGTACCGCCTCGTCGGCGGAAATGACGTCTGATACCCCTGGAGAGTTCGTAAGCCGCTGCTTGATCGTGTCGTAGTCGTTGAGATCGACCGGACGCACCCGGAGCGACGCCGGGATGATCGATGGATCGTCTTCAATGATCTGGAGCTGTCGAGGATCATCCTTGAAGAGCTCCCTGGCCTCATCGAGCGCTTCGGCAGGGCTGTAGTAGATGACCGCGTCGACTTCTTCCCAGCTCTCTATCTCGACGCGGAGATCCTCGACGTCACGGAAGTCAGTACGGATGAATCCGATGACGCGGACATCCTCCTGCCAGCGCTCCGTATTCACCCTGGCGATCTCACCAAAGATGAGGGTGCCAAAGGTCAGGAACAGCGACACGAACACCGCCAGCACCGCGCCGAGTACCACCAGACCGTTGCGGCGAATGTTGTTGAAGGCTTCGTTCAGGACGTAGGTAATCCTCATCAGGCGTCTCCGCCCGGTACCGGGGTTGGGTCGTCGTCGACGGTAGTTGCAGGGCTGAGTTCCAGATCTGCGGTGTCGTCCACTGCGGCGAGTTCTTGTGTCTCATCCGGCTCAGCCAGGTCCTGCCCGGTCTCCCGAGGCTGGGCCCCGGGGGGAGCCACATTCGATTGCACCCGAATCTCGTAGGCGCCGCTGCGCTGGTCACGAATGACTCGACCGTCGTCCAGTTGGACCACACGACGACGCATGGCATCGACGATCGCATGGTCGTGGGTGGCCATCACCACGGTGGTCCCAGTGCGATTGATCCTGTCGAGGATCCGCATGATCCCAACCGAGGTCGCCGGGTCGAGGTTGCCGGTTGGCTCATCAGCGAGAAGGATCAGCGGCCGATTCACAAAGGCACGGGCGATCGACACCCGCTGCTGCTCGCCGCCCGAGAGCTGGCGAGGTTGCCGGTCCGCCTTGTTCGAGAGACCAACCAGTTTGAGCACCTGAGGCACCTGGGTGCGGACGATATGGCGGGAACGCCCCGTCACCTCCAGCGCAAACGAGACGTTCTCGTAGACCGTCTTGTTCGGGAGGAGTTTGAAATCTTGGAACACGGTGCCAATCGAGCGACGCAAGTGCGGAACCTTCCAGGAGGGAAGCGCCGAAGCGTGCTTGCCGGCTACCCAGACCTCACCCGTGTCCGGTTTCTCCTCGCGCATCATGAGACGCAATAGGGTGGATTTGCCCGAGCCGGATGGGCCGACAAGGAATACGAACTCGCCTTTGGCAACCTCGAGGCCGACTTCACGAACGGCGACGACACTGTTGTCGTATACCTTGGTGACATTATGGAGACGGATCATGAAACTCCCTTTGCAGCCGGGCGCCGATCGGGATGTCGGTCCGACAGCCGGCGTCGGCCTGGTCTGCAAGAGTCGCTTGTTTCTCCCCTTCTCCGCCGCCGCTGCGGAATGCTAACTGGGTGACGTGGATACACCAAGGTCTTGAAGGCACAAAGAACGTACTTCTGCCCACCCGGTCCCGTCTGGAGCAGCCTGTGGGCTGCGGCCGCAACCCGCCGGGTTGAGAGTCTCCGAGCGACCAAGAGCCCTTCGGGGACTACTACTGGCTTCCCCGCCCCCTACTCCTCCTTTTGGGCGCGCCGCCAATGAAGGTACGAATCAATGAACTGGTCGAGATCCCCATCCAACACGGCATTGATATTGCCCACCTCGAGGTCGGTGCGTAGATCCTTGACGAGCTGGTAGGGCTGCATGACATACGAGCGGATCTGGCGCCCCCAGGCGGCCTCGGTTTGCTCTCCCCGGATCGAATCGATTTCGTCGAGACGGTCCTGCCGAGCCCGTTCGGCAAGCCGGGCTGCCAGCAATTGCATGGCCCGGTTCTTGTTCTGCAACTGCGACCGCTCGTTCTGGCAAGCAACGACAACACCCGTGGGTAGGTGCGAGATTCGCACCGCCGAGTCGGAGGTATTGACGTGCTGACCTCCAGCTCCTTGCGATCTGTAGGTGTCGATCCGCAGTTCGTCGGGGTTGATTTCGACGTTG
Source organism: Acidimicrobiia bacterium (assembly GCA_029287195.1). GTDB lineage: Bacteria > Actinomycetota > Acidimicrobiia > Spongiisociales > UBA5794 > JAAETI01. The sequence goes on from JARFRN010000121.1 coordinate 5,043, forward strand.
GAGGCGTCGACTTCCGGGATGACATCGACTCCGGCGAATGACGTGTGGCGCCGCGCCGCCGAGTCGAATGGGCTGATCCGCACCAACCTGTGGACTCCGCGCTCTCCTTCGAACGAGCCGTAGGCGTGGTCACCTTTGATAGTCAGGGTCGCCGACTTGATGCCGGCCTCGTCACCAGGCTGGATCTCGTCGATCTCGGTCTTGAAGGAGGTGCGTTCCAGATAGCGAACATACATGCGCAGCAGCATCTCGGCCCAATCCTGGGCGTCCACCCCGCCGGCTCCGGCGTGCACGCTCAAGATTGCGGGGCGGTCGTCGTACTCCCCGAAGTAGAGGCTTTCTCTTTCAAGCAGGCTCAGGTCGACATCGAGAGCCGCTACCTCGGCACCAACCTCGACCACTGTTGCCGTGTCCCCCTCTTCAGAAGCAAGTTCGAGAAGCATTTCGGCGTCGTCGATTCGCCCGGAGAGATTGACGACGTTTTCGAGGATTCCCTCATATCGAGCCAGTTTCTGGGTGACTTCCTTTGCCCGGTCCTGGTCGTTCCACAGATCCGGCGCCGATGCCAGCTCCCGCAGCTCGACTAGCTCCGCTTCCTTCCCTTCGACGTCAAAGGAACCTCCTGGCGTCATCGAGACGCAAACGCAGTTCCTTCAGCAGGGCTCGGGGATCGATCTCGTTCATAGCGGTGCGATGGTAGCCGCGGACTCACGAAGAGCGAGTCCGTTGGAGTTCTCCGAGCTGGACCCTCGGCTGCCGTGAAAACAAGATCGGGTCCGGAGCGTCAGGGTCCCGGTGGCGGCGGCTCACCCCACCACAGCTTGCGTTGCGGGAAGGCAATCGTCAATGCGTGCTTGCGACAAGCACTGTCGATGCTGCGAGCCACGGCATCGGTCACTTCATATCCGGAGACGATGTCGGAATCATGCCAGTACCAGACTAGGAAGTCGATGCTCGACTCCCCGAACGTGGCCACAAAGACGCGGGCCGGCGGATCGGAGTACACCCCGACCGTATCCCGAGCTGCGGCCAACAGGACCTCGTGAGCAGTTTCCAGATCGGTGCCGTACTCGAGTCCAACAACCAATTCGGAGCGCCGTTTGTTCTGCGCGGTCAGATTGATGACGGACCCCGTGAGCACCGAGCTGTTCGGAATGACAATCAGGCGCCCGTCGATCGATTCGATCTTCACCGCTCGCGATGACACCTCCACTACCCTGCCGATGCAGTCATTCGTCTCGATTTGATCACCGGGCCGAAAAGTGGATTCGGATTGCAGAATCACACCGGCGCCGAAGTTCTCCAGCAAGACCCGACCCGACAGAACCGTCACCGCGGCGAGGAACAGCACGACGATGACCACAGGCCCGGTATCCACCCCGATGAAGGGCAGGGCGAGAACGATGGCCAGCGTCAACACAGCCCAACCCGCCAACTTGCTGCTGAGGTTGATCAGATTCTCGGGAAGTTCGTGTACCGCCGAAAGGCCACGCTTGGTGGCCTCTCGAGCGAGCCGTGCGCCGAGGAATCCAGCCAGCATGGTGAGGGCGGCCCACAAGTAGTCCCATCCGGTGACGTTCGTGGTGTCGATGAGTTCCTCGACACCTCTGGGATCGATCTGCTGAACTACCGCTAGAAACATCAGCGGATTATGCCACTTGGTGAGGAGCGCCCGGCATCACGTGCTGACAAATCCCGCCGCGATTTCCTCGGGATCGCCGCCCGGGCCCTTACCCTTGAACTGGCTCATGTAGAGGGCGTAGTAGAAGCCCCTGGCCGCCATCAGGTCATCGTGGCTTGCCATCTCCACTATCTCGCCGCCGTTGAGAACCATGATCCGGCTCGAGTTGCGAATAGTCGCCAAACGGTGAGCAATAGAGAAACTGGTCCTGCCCTCCATGAGCTTGCGCATCCCGTCTTGGATCAGCTTCTCGGTTCGCGTGTCGACGTTGCTGGTCGCCTCGTCGAGGATCATCATCTTGGGATCGGCAACCATTGCACGGGCGATTGTGATCATCTGTCGCTGACCTTGGCTGAGATTGGCACCGCGCTCTGTGAGCATCGTCTCGTAGCCATCGGGCAGGTTCATGATGAAATCATGTGCATTGGCCTTCTTCGCTGCCTCGATGGCATCCTCCTCGGTCGCGTCCTCGTTGGCATACAGGAGATTGTTCATCACCGTGTCCGTGAACAGAAAGGCTTCCTGGAGGACGACGCCGATCTGTTTGCGCAGGCTGCGCTGAGTCAACTTCGCCAAATCTTGCCCGTCGATGAGGATCCGCCCGTCCGCTATGTCGTAATGGCGCATCTTCAGCATCAGGATCACCGAAGTTGGGATTCGGCCGGAGTTCGTCCTGGAAGAGGACGGCTGCTTGAAGCGCGATCCCGACCATCTTGCGGAGAGTCCCCAGCGGCACGTTACAGACATCGACCCCATCAATGGTGATTCGCCCCTCGGTAGTGTCGTAGAACCGAGCAATCAGGTTCACCAACGCCGACTTACCCGCTCCGGTGGCTCCCAGTATGCCAACCTGCCGGCCCGGCTCGATCGTGAGGCTGATGTTCTTCAATGCCGCGGATCGAAAGTGCCGTCGGCGCGACGGGCCACATAGGACGGCCTTCACACCTCGAGCTACCTTGCTCGGGCATTGGGTAGCCATCCGATCCCACTACAAGCCGCAGCGTTCAGAAGACTGTCACCGTTCCCAGGCCTCCGTCGATCTGTACCCACGCCCCTTCTGTGAGGTGCTTCATTGCGTCGTGGACGGACATCACGGCCGGAACTCCGTACTCACGAGCGAGAGTGGCAGGGTGAGAGAGCGCTCCGCCTGCCTCAGTCACAATGCCACCAGCAACCGCGAAGAGTGGCGACCAGGCCGCAACGGCCGTGCGGCACACCACTATGTCTCCGGCGCCGACTTTGCGGAAGTCGGCCTCCCCCGCCACGAACCGAACCGCGCCCTCGGTCCGACCCGGCGCTCCGGGCAGTCCGCAGAGTGCGCCATCGGCTGCTTCCCGGACGGGAGGTGGACTCTCGAGTGCGGCCGACCAGAGGATCGCTCCCACGGTCTGGTGGAGGGACCGGGGCAGGGTCTCTATGCCCGGGAGGGGTGCCGGGTCGGGTCCGAAGCGCCGCGCACCAACGTGTGTCTCTGCCCAGGCGATTTCGGAGCGCCGCTCCACAAGGTCGGACACCGTTGCGTTCTCGTCGACAAGCATCTGCTGAAGCTCATCGAGATCCAGGTGCCAGACGTCCGTTCTCAGGGGGAGTTGTCCGGTTGTCGCCAAGCGTCTCCCAGCTTCGAGAGCGATGGGACGCATGAGGGTCACCGCATCCAGCACTGCAAGTTCGCTCGCATCCTGATGCGGCCTGCCGCGTCGGGCTAGTTGAAGGAGGCCCTGAAACTCGTCGCAGACAGATGGGTCGAGGGCTGCGAGGGCGTCGGCCTCCCGCTCTTCCGCCCGAATTCGTGAGTTGGCGGAATCGGCTCCGGCTGCGAGAAGAAGGTGGACGAGCCGCCCGAGATCTTCGACCAAGGTGGGTCTGGCGAGATCGATGTTCACCCGGTGACCGTGTCGGTCGAGGAAGTCTTCGATGCCGTCGACATCGAGGACAGCGGTCCGGTCGGCCTGGATCACCACCCGTTGTTCGGATGTGATTCGAGCCGCCAACCCGGTCAGCATTCGACCCGCTTCGGAGGTTGCGTCACCGAAGCTACTGACGAGATCAATCGTCGCAGACGGATCCCATGAAAGGTGTCTCCGCATGAAGAGCCCAAGCCGGCCGGTTGGGATCATGACCGCTCCGACCGTCAGGCGGTAGTGAATGATGGCGAGTTTCCTGATGTGGCTACGGACCCTATCGATATGGGCGACCAGGCCGGAACCGTCGAGCCGGTCCAAGTCCGTTCGGCGCATCCGTCCCGTCTCGGCGATGGCCGCGGGACCTATAGTCGACTCCCACTCCTCCATGAGATCGAGAATGGCCTCGTCACCGTCGTAGCGTTTCGCTAGAGCGAGCCGCGACCGCAACGGCGGAAGACGGAAGGCGAGGGCCATCACCCACGCCGGGAGTCGAATGCCATCTTTGCCTCCTCCCCCGAACGGAACCTCACGGGAGTAGACCCTCCCTTCAACCCGGCGGTGCTCAACCGTTTCCACCGGAATCCCGAACTCGGCGAACACCCGTGTGAGGGCCGCCGTGTGGATGGGGAACCAGTTCGAGAAGGAGAGACGGTGCATCGGCTCCGGGAACCGTGGTTCCTGTGTCCACGTCTGTAGATCGGGGAGATCAACGGTCGGCTGGTGAGCGAAGACAGACAGAGGACGAACTTGGAGTAGCCAAAGCTGGCGGTCATCGAACGCCCACTCTACGTCGACCGGGCTCCCGGTCGCTTGTGAGAGGGCTTCCGCCAAAGCAACCACCTCTCTCGCCTGAGCATCGCTGAGCACCGAGGTTCCGGTTGCGCTACCGGCACCATCGACCCAGTGCTCCCCGTCCTCCGTCCCTTCCAACAGATGATCGGCAATTCCACTTACAGCCTCGATAACAGCACCCGGTTGGCCGGTAACCGGGTCGACGCTGAACGCAACGCCGGCCACGGTTGCGTCGACCATCTCCTGGACAATCACGGCAACGCCATCAGCGGCGCACTCGCGGACGGCCCTGCAAAGGTCTTCCGGCGTTACGGACAGAATCGTGAGGTACTGCCCGGCATGACTCGCTTCGGCCAAGTCCTCGTCCGCTCCCGAGCTTCGAACCGCAAGCGGTGGCCGCAGCGAGGCGGTTGCCGCACCCAGCCAATCGTTCAGGTCTCCAGCGTCCTCGCCCTTGGGAGGGATCGAGCCGATCGGAACAACAACGCCGGCCGGGACGCTGTGGCCGAGGCGGATCGCACGGCCGAGGCCTTCGGCTTTCCCTCCGACGGACGATCGGTCGTGCGCCGCAGCAAGAGGCAGAATGTCCGGCGTGGCACTATTCGCCATCCGGCGTCCCCAGGTATCCCTGCTCGTTGCGGGCGGCCTCGATGAGGACCCGGATGGCCCACTCGGCAGCGTCACCGGCCCGGGCGGCACCGAGCCGGAGATCGGGTTCTGTGAGGCGCGCCCAGCCGTCCGATGCCGACAGCAAACGGAGCAGACCGACGAGCTGGTCGACCGCCTCGGCCGGCACTCCCTCGATCGACGCCACCATCTGCCGCAGTTGCTCGGTTCGTGCGTACGATGCCTCGTTGCGGACACCTGCGGCTCGTAGCGCTCGCATGGCCTTGACCAGATCGGCGTTGCGGCCGAACACATGGAATGTGTCGGCGACGACATGCGTGCCGGGCTCGAGCATGGCTTGCCAGCCAATAGGCTTGGGCAACTCAGCCTCCATCGCGGCAACTTCGTTGGCTTCGATACCGTCGACAATGGCATCCCGGCTGGGATAGTGCCTGTAGAGGGTGCGTTCGGCAATGCCCGCCCGGCGTGCAACCGCGGTCAACGGGAACCCGTCGGGACCGCGCTCCCCGACCAGGTCGATGAAGGCCGCCCGGATCCTGGCCTGCACGGCTCGAGCCTGACGTTCGCGAAGGCTGGGCTCTGTGGACATAGCGTCATACTGCCACGAGTTCCTCGATCATCGCGGCTACCTCCCCGGGGGCATCGATCCAGGGCAGATGCCCGCCGCCTTTGACGAGTCTCATCTCAGCGTTGGGGATGGACGTAACGAGCGCGTCGGCAACGTTGCGGTCGGCAAACGTTTCGTTTTCGCCCCAGACGAGGAGGGTAGGTGCAGATATGCGAGACCGCTCGGACGGGCCAACCAGGTGCTCCGGAGCATAGGAACCAAGTCGCCCGCGCAACATGCCCATAGCTGCCATGTCGTTGCGGAGCGAGTCCGTGTGTTCCAGCAGCGCTCCCCACCACTCGAGGTAAGTAGTTTCGAGACGGCCTTCGTCGAGGCTCGCCCCGTGCCCGATCGAGCGCCACATCTTCAGCTGCGTCTTGGTACCGGGCCGCAATCGGCCGAGCAGGCTTCCAATCCCCGGAAGGAGCATGAGACGCTCGGCAAACGGAGTCCCCAACTCTTCGAGCATCCCCGGCGTACCCATTAGAACCAGACCCGAGATGCGAGATGGATGCTCAGCGGCCGCCCTGAGCGCCAACGACCCACCAGACGACGACCCAATCACCAGGGCACGCTCCACTCCGAGCACGTCGAGGCAGTCGACCACGAGTTGTCGGAAGTAATCCGCCACATCGACGCCCGAGCGGAGCGGCTCGGAGAGGCCCGTACCCGGCAAGTCGACCATCACTGTGTGGCGGCCGTGTAGGTGCGGGGCCAAATGGGCCCATCCGGAGCCACTGCTCGGACTGCCGTGAAGCAACAGTGCTGTTGGACCCGACCCGACCTCCTGGATTCGAACATCGGTGCCGGTGGTCGCCAACCGGATGGTTCGCTCGCTTGGCGCGACACCCACCGACTCCCACAGCGCCGATTCGGCGGCGCGATATGCAGCTTCGTTCATTGTGATTCCTCCGTGATCGTGAGTTGCATGGACATGGCTTCGTGACCCGGTACACCACAAATCACCTGGTAGGTGCCCGGATCGAGGTCAAGATCCGTACGGCCGGCCGAATCGCCCGGAACATTGAGGTCGAGGTCGGTCCCCTCCACCGTGAACGTATGGCGGACCCCATCCCGGTTCTCCATCCAGATTCCGGAGCCGGCCGTGACTACGAGTTCCTCCGGTTCGAACGACATTGACTCGGATACCAACTTGGCGTCACCGGCGAGTGGATCGGCCGGCTCGACGCCGCTGGCGACGACGGCCGACAAGGCGAATCCCATGATGAACACACCTACCGCCGATCCCACGACTGGTTGGATCAGGCGTCCACTCCCCTTTCGGATCGCACCGACGCCGGCGAGGAAGGCGACGGATGCCGCCAATGTCAGGAACAGGTTGAGTGCGAAGGCCTCCAGTGAGGCCAAGTCGGTGAGAGCGTCTACCAGCGGCATGGCGAAAGAGATCAGAAGCACCAAGGCGATAGAACCGGACGCAAGCGCGAGCTTCCTTCTTCCGCTGCGTATGAACACACCAAGACCCAGGAACACCAGACCGACGACCGTTGCCGGTGGTGAGAATCCGGCAAACAGTTGGAACACCGCTGCATAGAGCAGACCTTCTCCACCGGGAAAGAGTGCATCCATCAGTGGGAAACCCAGAAATACAATATTTCCAAACATGTGATGATTTATGAATACCGCACGCTGGTTTCCTTTAATACCAAGCAGAACAGAGGAAAGTTTTC
>JARFRN010000160.1 GCA_029287195.1 Acidimicrobiia bacterium
GCCCAGTCGATCACCGGCCGCACAAACGAGAAGCGGCGGGTGATGAGGGCGATGTCCCCCAACGAGCCAAAGGAACGGTCGGTACCTGCCGTTTCGAGACCAAGCGCCACTCCCAAGTGGCGCACCTTGGGCTCGATGCGACTGAGACCCTCGTCAACCAGCTCATGGAGTTCCTCAGGATCGCGCCCCTTGATGTGGCCGGTGTGGGCCACGATGGTGTGGGCACCCAAGGCCCTGCCCAGCTTCAGGGTGTGTTCCAGGGCGGCCAGCGTCTTGACCCGCTTGTCTTCGTCTTCGACAGTGAGCACCGCAAAGTACGGAGCGTGCACCGAGACCGCCATGCCCCGCTGCGCTGCCGCCTCTCCAAACCGGGCACAACGCTTCTCTTTCCAGGGAAAGCCCGACACAAAGGGGAGCTCGATAGCAGTGTGACCCCGGGCCAGCAGCGAATCCAGCCAGTCTGCGTCGGTCATGTCCTCGGGGGGAAGACGCGAGATCCCAAACCGAATCATGACGGCAGAGTATCTCAACCACTCCAACCTTGCAGTACAGCATTATATATCGTAAAACTACTGCACATAACATCACAGAGTAGATGAATCATCGGATTTCGCGGAATCGACCCAACGGGACTGGTCGAACTGGCAGTGCTGCTCGATGCGCGTTCTGGAAACGTTGCTGCGCGGGCACTCACAATAACGGCCATCCTGCGCGCCATCCACCACGTCGAGGCCGATGCTTTCGCTGCCCAGTTGCATTCGCTTGTTTCCTGGGCAAACGAGGAAAGCTGCAACCTGCGATGGCGCGCCGAGACAATTCGCATCGGGCAGAGCCTCGATTACGCACGTGGAGTCCCTCACCCCAACATCAACGAAGCACGTGACCGGGCACTGATCGCCGCCTTCGTTCCCTCGCGCCTCGATCTCGAGGGCGTCTACCGGGCTTGGATGATCGCCAAGCCGGAAGCGGTGGCTCGGAAACTGGGCGAGCGGTATCTCGCCGGCGAGGACGTCTCGCTCGACCTGCCTGCGTTGCGCCATCGGCCCAATTACGAGTCGGCTGCCGCCGGGTTCTTCAACACCATCGGCGACGAGGCAACGGCGTACCTTCCCCATAACCTAGAAGTCGCAGTGTGGCGGGGCACGCTTACCGCGCAGGAAGCCGCCGCCGCGCTGCAGCGATATGCCGATGCCCTTGCCGCCGCCACCCGGAGCGGTGCCTTGGAATTCACCGTCGACGAATTGTTCACCAGAGACGATCCGCTCGCCGAGATCAACGACAAGTATGCAGCGGCGAGGCTCTTCACCGAACGAGGAATCGATGCCGAATGGCTCGAACCGGCCGCCCGGCGGATCGCCATCGGTCAATCGCATATCTGGTGGGTCACCTCGCCGCAGGTAGTCGCCTCGGTGATCCAGGGCCTGACACGCAACCCCGACATTGCGGCTCGACTGATGGGTGAGTCGCAGGCTATCGATCGCATCCTGCGACGCAGCTCACTCGTTGGACCCGACTTCGCCACACAGATTGGGGAACTACTCGTAGCTGCAGCTACCCAGGCCGCCGACACCCGGGCAGCCGCACGGCTTGCTGCAGAGATGATCGAGGCCATCGGCAGCGGCGATATCCACCCGCACCACGAGATCTTGCCCTATGCCGCGATTGTGGGAGGGATCAACATCGATGAGCTGGCGTACTCACTGGCGCACGGTGTGGCCGACCCGACCTACTCGCCTCGCTTCCAGGTGTCGCGCGCTACCGTCCGCATCTTCATTCAGGAGGTGATCCGCAGCACGAACGGATACGCCACGCTGCTCGCAGCCACTGAAACCTGGATCAGGGGCATCATCAGGCCTCCAGACGTCACGACGTTGGACGAGTACACCACCTGGGTACAGAACAAGACGGATGACATCGGACGACTGCTCGGCACCATTGTGAGTGCCGACCGGGTGGTCTCAGTCGACGAAGCCGCAGAACGAGCCGGACGCCGGGCAATGATGCTCGATGCGATGAAGGCTCTGAGCCGGGTCGGCGCTGGGTTCACCGGCCCAGCACAGGTCGCCCTTCAGGCAACGATTGAATTGGTGCGCGGTCGGGCCGATGAGCTATTGGGCAATGACTACTTACGAGATGCCCACTACGACAATCAGCTGTTGCAGGAAGCGATTCTCGACGAGCTAGATGAGGCGCTGTACGAAGTCATCGGTGGCCTGGATCTGACGGAGACCAGCGGGGAACCGGATCCTGGTGAGCTCGAACTCGAACAGGGCGCAGCGCGGAGCCTGCTGCGCGGCCTCATCGCTGCCGAGTTGCTCGCCTACAGCGTAGAAGAGATGCGACCCGATCCCGATTGAACTACGGCTCGATGACGTTGGGGGAAGCCAGCGACGTCACGGTGATATGCAGCGGAGCCTCACCGGGGAGCAAGGGCCCGAGCAGAGTGAAGTCGACATCCTTGTCGAGCGACACCGTGATGCCGGCACCGTCTGCCGACCCGACGATGGTGTAGCCGATCTCGCCGCTCCACCCGTCCTGCACGACGAGATGGTCGAGAGCGCGGAGTTCCGCCGCCGCAGGGTCGAGAATGACTTCGCCCGTTTCGTTGAGGTGATCGATGTCGATGGCGGTGGCTCCGGCAATCGCCGCTGAGTCGGCCATGCCGGAGAGATCCTGACGTTCGGCAAACACTCGCCAGGTGTCGATCACCAAACCGGCGAAGGCAGCGATGACCAGCGTCAATCCGAGGCCCCAGATGGTCGCAGAGCCGCGTTGCGTGGATGGCGAACTACTGGATGTTAAATATCGCAATACATCATTCCTGGTCTTCAGGCTAGGCGCATCGAGCCACTACGGGCAAGCGCGGGACCGGTAGCCTGGCCGACAATCAGCCTGTTTATCAGCTAGGACTGATAAACAGATAGAAAGGCTGATGGGGTCACCCCCGGCGATTCAGGATGAACTCTCCGAAGCGAGGCACCGTGAATGCAATCAGACCCCGGTCCGGGCTGTAGATGAGCCCCTTCTTGAGAAGCTGGTCGCGGGCGACCGACAGATTTCCGGCAGGCCTACCGAGGTGGGCGGCTACCGCACCGGTACCAACGGGCTGCTCACCCAGCTCTGCCATCGCCTGCAGATACTCCCGCTCCTTGGGGGTGGCCCGGTCGAGCCTGGTGCCGAAGAAGCCGACGTCGAGCTCGCGACGGGCCTCGATCGAGCCCAGCTGCACGTCCTCGAGATCGATCGGCGAGCGGTCCGCCACGTCCCAGGTCTGCTTGCCGTAGGCCTGGATGAAGTACGGATAGCCGCCCGAGGCGTCGAGGATCGCCTCGATCGCTCCAGGGGTGAATTCGACGGCGAGACGCTGCGCCGGCACTACGAGCGCTTCCGTCGCTGCCGGCCGAGCCAGACTGTCGACCAGGCGGTAGCGAAAGAGCCGTTCTGCGTAGGTCTTCGACTCCGACAGCTCCTGCGGGAGATGCGGCAGCCCTGCACCAACAATCAGCACCGGGAGCTGCTGCTGACTGATCTCATGGAATGCGCCCACCATCGCGCCGAGATCCGAATGCGGCAGATCTTGCATCTCGTCGATGAAGATCGCAACACCGGTCTGGAATGAAGCCGCTGCTCTGCCTACCTCCACCAGTAGTTCGGTGAGGTCGATCTCGTCGTCTCCGCTGTCGGCGCTACCCGGTTCTGGATCGACATCGAGCTTGAAAGCAAACTCGCCCGACGGCGACGCGGTGACCACGAAGGACTTGAGGATGCGCAGCAATCGCTCGAAGCGGTGCTCGAGCCGATGGCGTCGGTTGAGTGAGCGCAGCAAGAGATGTACCGCCCGGCCGATCGAGCCCCGTAGCGAGATTCCCGCTCTTCCCTCGAGCTTGGCGGTCGACCACTCGTATTGCGCGGCCAGTGACTGGAACTCGAGCAGCAGCACCGTCTTTCCCACGCCACGCAGACCGGCGATCATGAGTGATCGCTCCGGAAGTCCCCGGCCCACCCGCTCGAGAACCACTCTGAACGCATCCAGGTCGCCATCACGACCCGCCAGCTGTGGTGGTCGCACACCGGCGCCGGGGGCATACGGATTCTGCAGCGGATCCATCTGTCAGTCTTTCTAGATAATTCTAAGTCTCTGCTGAGAATAGCCGAGAAACACTCACAGAGTAGTGTCAAGGGAAACTGACGGAACTGGTAGTTCCGGATAGTTGTGGCTGAGGAACAGCCCTCCCTGGACGACGGACTGCATCGGCTACGGGCCGAGCGCCACCAACACGCCCACCGCTGGTAACGTCTGTTCGGGCCTGTAGCTCAATAGGCAGAGCAGCGGACTTTTAATCCGAAGGTCGTGGGTTCGATTCCCACCGGGCCCACCTCTCAAATCCCTTGTCAGAGAGCGGTTTCCGGCCTCTCGGTAGGCGCGGATCGAGCTGCGATAGGCTTCGTCTGGGACGGACCCGAATACGTTTTCGATCTCTTCTCCGAGCAGACGGACTCCTCGGGACCGAACCACCTTGCAGTGTGCCGCCAGATCGGAGTCGGTGTGAGTTGTGCCGTAATCGACCCAACCGTGGCGAATCGCCTCAGCGTGTTCGGAGCCGAAATGCACCTCGAAAGGTGAGGGGTACTCTAACTCCTTGGTGTGGGCCAGCCGCATCACCGATGTCTCGATGTCCCCAGTCGTAGGACGCCGATCCGATGCACCCAGTAACACCCTGGCAATGTCCTCGGGCAATCCCGGGGCCATTGAGTCCTGGCACACGATCAGCAGGTCCAGGTCGCTCTTGGGGCGGTAGTAGCAGCCCATGGCCAACGAACCATGCAGATACACCCCGACCAGGCTGTCGCCGAGCACCTCGGATGCGTCGGCAAGGATTGAGTTCACCCATAGCTTGACATCCCGGTCCACGGTGGGCCACCGCTGCGGCGAACCGGGCAGATGATGAGCATCAGTGATCTGCGCCACACACTCATGTTCGCAGCGGAGCACATGTGAGGCCGCACTCACTTGAGCAAACGCGACCGCGTACCCTTCTTCATCGCGCGAGTCCAGTATGAGGTGCTCCGCATAGTGGCGACATGTCAGGCCGACGGCGATCGAATTACCCGAGTCAGTCCAAAGGCCATCCAGCAGTATTTCTGCTACAGGCTTCGTGTTCGAAGCCGGCCGGTACCAGCGCTGGGGCGTGATCGATGCGCCGCCGCACTATGGCGAAGGTCTCGTTGAGGGCGTCGAGGGCGTCTTGCTCGGGACCCGCCGCAGACAGTAGACGAAGACGGCACGGCGATGCTGGTCGTAGATGGAACCAGACTTCGCTCGTGCCGTCGTGTCGTCGACGTGGCCTCCCCGGTCTCACTACCTCTGAGTCCAGACGCGGCGAGTCCTGACCGATACGCCTCGAGAGGCACCCGTGAGGGGTTAGTTGGTCACCGGGTACCGGTCGTCCTGGGCCACGAACTCGTCGACGTATCGCAGTGCGATGCGGGCGTCCTCCGCATTGAAGACGTCCGTCATCGGCCTATCGGCCATCGCGTTTACCTCGTCGAGGTGGTCCTGGGTCAACCCAGAGCATGATGCGGCTGTGGAAGAGGTCGAGTGCCGGCCACTCGTCGATGGAGAATTCGACCGATTCGATCACGCCGTCACCGTGCATCGGCGCCGATTGGGCGGGCCTGGCGGTCTGCGTCAGAGGATCGCGCTGATGGTGATCACGAGGGTTCCGACCGTAGCGACAATGACCAGGGGTGTCACCAGGAACGCCAGTCGTGACCGATTGACCCATCGGTGAACGGCCAGAACAACGAGGCCAACCGATGTGAAGAGATAGGCGACGAGAATCCAGTAGGCCCGAGTCCTTCCGGTGGCGAACATCGCGTTGTTGAGTTCGTTCAGTGTCCCGACCCAGAACATCAAACCGAGAAAGAACACGATGATGATTGCGCTGGCGACAGCCATCTCGCTGTGGAAGCCGATCCGAGCCGCCCGACCCGGCGCGGCTGCATCCATGGTCCCGGTCGTTGCGTCCGCTCGCCAGCGGCGGTAGCCGACGGCTGGTACGCCAATCACGAACGAGATCACGAGCGCTGACAGCAGCGCGAAACCGAGCGGGCTGAAGACAGGGTTGCGGTACTCGGGCAGATACCCGTCCATGCGGTCAAAGAACTCCCGTTCATAGGCAGCGAGACTGACCCCCATGCGGTCTTCGAATGCCGCTTCGAACGATGCGCCCTCGGCCACGTCGATGAATACATCTCGTGCATCTTCGGGAGATCGGCCGTACCCGTCGTCGTCCATCAGGTACTCGACCGCGAGCTGGAACATGGGGTAGTTGAAATGCTCACCAGCGTCTGGCGTGGCGATCTGTGAATACGTCTTGAACGAGATCGGGCTGATGGTTCCGAATTCGCCGGTGAGATCGTCCAACTCGTCCAGTCCCCGAACGGCGCCACCCGTGGTCCCACCAGCCATGGCCTCGGGGAGTCCCTCGAGGAACCAGACGTCGACCGGGTGGGGATCGGGGTTGCCTGAGATCAGCCACTGCAGGACATGAACAAGCTCGTGCTTCATCACGGGGGCGAAGCTCTTCTCCACTCGGGCCCCGTGATCCGGGGACCACATGATCAGACCGCCGTAATAGGCTCTGGCTCCCCAACCCTGCGGGTCGCGGTTCCGATAGGCGTAGACGTCGATCTTGTCCTGGCCGTCGGGATACCGGAGCATCCCGGGTTCGATCGAGAAGTCGTCGAGCAGCTCGGCCCAGACCTCCTCTGCGACCTCGGCTACTTCGCGCCGTGCCTCCACACTGGCGGCGTCACTGTAGACGACGAAGCTCTTGCTCTCGATCGGGCCTCCGTCATGAGGCCAACGCTCACGCACGTACCACGAACCGCCATCAACCATCGCGGCCGCACCAGCTGCCTCGCCCCGATCCGGCGATGAACCGCACCCTGAGAATCCCGCGACCACCATCACACCCAAGACAGCCAAGACCACGAGTCTCATACCCCTAGCCAACAACGCCGGTGACCCAGCCGCCAGAGGCGTTCGACCCGGTTGCCTGTCGTCAGCGGACGAATTCGGACCGGTACACCGATCGCAAGAACGGGCGCCTCGTGGCCTCCCGGGGTTGCGGTCGATGAGCAGTTGGAATAGGTCGACTCGGTGGTGCTGGTCTCGGTCGGCGGCGTGGTCTCGTTGGGCCTCGATGTGCGCGCAGTGGATAGCCACACTCGGAGTAGGTGGGGACGGGTTCCTGGCTTGTTGCGCCGATGCTGCTCGTCGTTCTGGTAGGAGTCCGGAACAGCCGCGGTCTCCGCGTCGGTGCGACGCCGACAAACGCGTACACCTGGCGGCTATGCCGGTCGAACAACCGTCGATACCGCAGCTCCGATGAACTAGTAGATACCACGAGCCACCTCGCTCGCGTCCCTTCACCCCCATAAGTGTTCAGACACCATCATCCGTGACACCCAATCTCTGAGTAAGAGGCGAACAGCCGGTTCCTTCCAGATTGACCGGTCACGAGACATCACCGAAGCGCGCCGATCACCCAATTCTCGCGCCATAGCGAGCAATTCTCAGAGTGCCCTAGATCGGCACCTCGTGCGCTAGCTATCCGGCGGCGAGGAGAGCATGGACGGTGGCGGGTTCGATCTGCCGGTTGAATGGCTGAGATCCGGGACCTTCTGCTTTCTGAGGCTGCTGGCCGTAATCTGAAGGTCGAGGGTGGACTGGTCAACAGTAGGTCTGCTTATGGGAGGTTTCTGATGAGAAGCCGAGCGACTCTCTTCACACAAGAGGAATCATGACTAGCGAGAAGGCACCCATTTCGTTGCGGCCCGCGGCCCCGACCGTCGAAGACGGTCTGGTGTTCTCCCGACTCCTCGACCAAGCCCAAGAGGGCTACTTCCGGGCCATGCTGGGCCGGCGAGCAGGCGACATCATCGCTCGGGCGTTTACCCGACCCAGCCACGACCTTTCTTACCAGTACGTGACCAACGTCATTGGGTTCCTGGTTGCCGGCTACATCCTCTACGAGATCGTGCAGCCCTACCTACCCAAGGGTGTTTTCGACTGGAAAGACATCTACTGGACGATCATCGGTGGATTCGTCTCTGTCATGTTCCTCCTTCTGTTGCGGCTGATAGTCAAAAACAACCGGGTATTCATCAAGTTCTGATCCAATCCTTTCCACTTTCGGATCTCTTGCCCATGGATACCCACATCCTGGCCAGAACCTGGTTCAACAGCTGGGAGTTGGGCCATGCAAAGAACCTGTCGCTACAACGACCAGTTCTGCCAACACAGCAACGTCACCCGCGGCCGGATGGCAGCAAGGCACTCGGAACAGAGCGACTCCGGTCCGGATTGGGAGGGGTTTCAGATCCGCTGACCATCTCGCCCAGATCACACCAGATACGGAGCAGAAACGAGCACGAGGTCCTGTGCGCTGGATCGGCACGAATGCGTGCGGTGATGTGGCTGGGACCGAACATCACACTTGCTCGACAGCAACTCCGTAGCGCTGCTGGGCGGCCTGTGCTGAGGTCCCAAGCAACTCGCCGATCTTCGCCCAGGAGATTCCCGCAGCGCGCGCTGCGGCCACTGCATCGAGGATCTCCTCCCTTCGTCTTCAGGATGCGCCGGCGACCTCAAGCGGATCCAAAGGGTCTGGACGCGATGGAGGGATCCCCGACGTGAGACCCGTTTCTCGACATGCGCCGCCTTCAGGGTGCGGCATGCGATGCGAACGCGGACTCGCAGCCGCCGCCGAACGCGCGCTGTCGACGTGCGGCTACGTCCCGCGAAGGAGGAAGTCGGTGGCCTCCTCGATGGTCATGGCTGCGCCGTCGGCGTGGAGACGGTCGTAGTCGTCGTCGCCGAGGGCTGCGGTGGCAGCGTCGATGCCTGGTTGGAGCTGACGAACGTAGAACGGCGGCTTCTCCATGACAAAGTGGGCCTCTCCGGCGCCGTAAAGCACCGCTGCTCGTTCGGGGTCACCCTCTATGCCTTCAATCAGGCCACCCAGGAGGAACGCCATTCCCGACGCCACGGTGGCGCCGGTCTCGAGGGCGGATCGTGCCGAGAGGCGGAGCTGGCCCCTCGCCCGTTCACGTTCGCCGGCGTGCCACACGCTGAAGGCAAGATTGTGCAGGGCAGTGGGCCGCATCAGCGGATCAGCACCGGGTTTGTCGGACAGCTGCACGCTCTCCTCGGAATACCGGACCTGGACATCAACCGGTCGGTCACCGACGTTCTGGATGAACATGTTGGCGTGCATCTGCCCGTACGTGTCACCGACGGCGATGAACTGGCGGCTCCCCTCCTCGAGTAGGGCGAGGACCTCGTCGCTCTCGTCGCCGCCCCACAGCCGAGCCTGGCCGAGGAGGGTGAGCGGCCACGCCGTGCCCTCCGCATAGCCGATCCGCTCGCACGTATCGAGACTCTCCTGGAGCAGCCCGAACGCCGTCGGGACGTCACCGACCGAGAACGCGAGATGGCCACGCCTCGCCAGCGCATACGCACGACCCTGCCCGTCGTCGATCGCGTCGTAGATCTCGATGGCCTCATCCGCCCAGGCGATCGCCTGCTCGTATCGGGTGACGTACATGAGCAGGAACGCACCAACTGCGAGGGCGTCCGCCCGTGCCCGTGACGTCGCCCTCGCCGCAGAGTCGACGAGCCGTTCGAGGCGGCCGATGCCGCTGCCGATCCGGCCGGAGAACAGCCACACGTGGACGAGCGGCCATGCCATCTCTAGCGCCACATCGGGATCACCCTCGCTGAACCGGTCGAACGCCGACTCGTACTCGGTGATCTCGGTCTCGATCGTACGGCACGCCTCGAGTCGGCCGCTGCCGAAGAACGCCCCGCGCAGGTCCCGGCACCGGCCGGCATAGTGCGCATCGTGGCGATCGACCGTCGTCTGCCACTCGCCTGCCTCCTCGAGACCTGTCCGCGCATACAGGCGCGTCGTCTCGAGCAGCCGGTAGCACGACACCTCCCCGGCAAGACGCTGGATGAGCGATGCCCCGACGAGTTGGCGGAGGATGTCCACCACGTCGATCTCCGACGGCGCCTCCACCACGGCAGCCGCTGCACCGGCGGTGAACGGGCCGTCGAACACACCGAGCTGATCGAACGCCCTTCGGTCGTCCGGGTCGAGTAGGTCCCGGCTCCAGTCGAGTGAGGCCCGCAGCGACCGGTGGGAGGATCGGTCGGCATGCGCCGCAGCGAGAAGCCGGAACCGGTCCCCCAGGTGGCGGGAGATCTCTCCTGGTGACAACGTGTCGACGCGTGCCGCCGCCAGCTCGATGGCCAGCGGCATGCCGTCGAGGTGTCGACAGATCTCAGCGACGTCCGCACGGTTAGCCTCCTCGATGGCGAAGCTCGGTTGCACGGCGGCGGCGCGCACGGCGAACAACTGCTCGGCGTCGCTTGGCCCCGGCTCGTCGCCTGCCACCTCGAGTCCCGCGAGGTGGGACAGAGTCTCGCCTGCCAACCCGAGCCCCTGCCGGCTCGTTGCGA
>JARFRN010000224.1 GCA_029287195.1 Acidimicrobiia bacterium
GCTGTATATCAAGATCGGCACGGGGATCGGTTCCGGGCTGATCCTCGGCGGGCAACTACACCGCGGGGCCGATGGCGCGGCAGGTGATATCGGTCATATCCAGGCAGGCGATCCAACAGTCATCTGCAGATGCGGAAACCCCGGCTGCCTCGAGGCCTCGAGCGGCGGTGGTGCCCTCGCCCGGATGCTCGCCGCGAAGGGATACGACACCAGGGTCACTCGCGACGTCGTCGCGCTGGTTCGAGGCGGCAACACGGATGCGATTCAGGCCGTTCGGGAAGCCGGCCGGTTGATCGGTTCGGTGTTGGCAACCATCGTCAATGTCCTCAATCCCTCTGAGATCGTCATCGGGGGCGACCTGGCCGCAACCGGTGCCGAGCTCCTGGCTCGAATCAGGGAGGTCGTTTACCGGCGATCGACCGCACTGTCGACCAGAAAGCTCTCTATCCGCCCCAGTGCGCTTGGCGACGATGCCGGTATCACCGGCGCCGCAGCGATGGCGATAGAGGAAGCGCTTTCTCCGAGCGCAATCAACGAATTGGCAAGGGAACGGACATGACGAGATAGATCCAGGCTGCCCCATCCCAGGGGGAGCCACATGCAAGAAGGAACCGGAAACGGAGGAGGAGAGCAACTTGGATAACAGAGGAAAGTTCATCACACGCTGGCTGGTGATCCTCGCTGTGCTGGCTCTCATTGCAGCCGCTTGTGGCGGGGACGATGATGAGAGCACAGAGACGACCGCCGGAGACGACGACGGAGGAACCACCGAGACCACGGCGGCACCCGCGGATGAAACGTTCGTTCTCGGTGTCTCCAACACTCTGGTGGGCAACGCCTGGCGGGAGCAGATGATTTGCGCAATCAAAGCCGAGGCGCGGGCGCGCGGCAACGTCTCTGAAGTGGTGCTGCAGAACCGCAACACAGATGTGGCGGGTCAGATTGCAGACATCCAGACCCTGATTTCCCAGGGTGTGGATGCGATCATCATCAACCCGGCCGACCGATCCGCGCTCGATGACGTAATCGCAGAGGCCGATGCGCAGGGCATCCCTGTGATCTCAGTCGATGCACCGGTCACTGCGCCGCAGGCGTACTTCGTCTCCAACAACCAGGTCGAGTACGGTGAGGTCGGTGCTCGTTGGCTCTTCGAGGCACTCGGCGGCGAGGGCAAGGTCGCCTATATGCGCGGCCTGGACGGTCATCCGGCCGACACCGATCGTGACACTGGTTGGGATGCCGCTCTAGCCGACTATCCGGGTATCGAGGTGGTCTATGAGAACTGGACCGGATGGGATCCGTCCCAGGGAGCCCAACAGGCGCTGGAGATCCTGACGAGCATGGAAGTTGACGGGATTTGGACCTCCGGTATCGACTACTCCGTGGTCGAGCAGTTCGAGGTTGCCGGTGTCGACTACGTGCCGGTCGTTGGTGCGGACAACAACGCATTCATCGAGCAGCTGATGACCGTCGAGGATCTCAGTGGCGCCGGTGTTTCCAACCCGCCGTCAATCGGTGGTGTGGGCGCTGCGGTCGCTCTCGACATCCTGGAGGGCAAAGACGTCGCCAAGGAAACACTGCTGACCCCAGTGGTTCTCGACACGATGGAGGAACTCGAGGCTGTATTTGTCCCCGACCTGACGGCCGGATGGTCTTCGTACATGGTTATCGAGCCGTACGTCAGCTACACGAGCCCGCAGGACGTCATCGACTGCAAGGGTCCTGGAGAGTGAACTGAGGCCGAACTACGACAGGTGGCGGGGCCCCAAATGAGGGGTCCCGTCACCCAGACCAATCAGGAATGATGACCAGCATCACTCAGTCTCTTCTCGCGGCTCGCGACGTGGCCAAGCGCTATGGCCCCGTTGTTGCGTTGCGGTCGGCAGATCTAACGGTGGAGCCGGGCGAGATCCATGCGCTGCTGGGAGCCAACGGGGCAGGCAAGAGCACCCTGGTCAAGATCCTGTCGGCGGTTATCCCCGCCGATGCCGGCAGGATCTCCGTGCACGGAAAGCAGGCGAATCTTCGCAAGCCGGGCGATGCGATGAGGGCCGGGATCGGCACGGTTTTCCAGGACCCGGCGCTCATCCCGGATCTCTCGCTGCAACAGAATTTGCGGATCTCGAAGCTCGACCGCGACGACGTGCTCCCCTGGCTGGAGCGTATGAACCTGGGTCACATCGATCTCGACCTGCTGGCCGCGGACGTGCCGCTGGCTGTGCTCCGGCTGCTCGACCTGGCCCGCGCCCTGGCTCGCGATCCGCAGCTGCTCATGCTCGACGAGATCACGGCTGCCCTGACCACCGACCAGGCCGAGTATGTGTTCGAGCTGATGCGGGAGTGGAAGGCACGCGGTCGTTCGGTGTTGTTCATCTCGCATCGACTCGGGGAGGTGCTCGATTCGTGCGACCGGGCCACGATCTTGCGCAACGGTGTCCACGTGGCCCATCTGGACCTCGCCGGTGTCGAAGAGTCGGCCCTAGTGACCGCCATGCTGGGAGAGGAGCTGGTCGAGAAGGTCGAGGCAGTAGGGGATGAAGCGGCAGTCGTCACGGCGGAAGAGGTCGAGTCCCGGCCCGTCGTGCTCGAGCTCAGAGACGTGCATCTGCGTGACCGGGTAAACGGCGTGTCGCTCGAGCTCCACAAGGGGGAGATCCTCGGGCTTACCGCGCTGGAAGGACAGGGCCAGAACGAGCTCTTTCAGGTGCTCTCGGGGGACCGCCGCCCAACGTCCGGCGAGCTACGCGTCGAAGGGGAGCGGCTCAACGCCCGATCGCCCTACGACGCCATCCGCAGCGGTCTGGCCTTCGTGCCTGCCGACCGCCATCAGGCCCTCCTACCGCAGCGATCGGTTCGCGAGAACCTTTCCATACCGCTCTACAACCGTGCCCGGCGGTGGCTATCGCTCGTCGGCGACGAGGAGCAGCGGGTCGAGCAGGCGGTAGATCGGCTGACCATTGATGTCCGAGCCGGGCGCCAGGTGCAGCGTCTCTCCGGTGGCAACCAGCAGAAGGTCACCATCGGGCGGTGGTTGGCCTCAGGCTTCGACACCCTGCTGTGTTTCGACCCCACCCGGGGCATCGACATCCAGACCAAGGCGCAGATCTACGACCTGCTTCGGGAGATCGCCGGCGGCGGGTCCGCCGTGCTCCTCTACACCAGTGAACTGCGGGAGATTCCCCTCGTCTGCGATCGGGTGCTGGTGATGTATGCGGGACGCATTGTCGGCGAGCTGCCGGCAGCGGCGGCAACCGAGGAGGCGCTCCTCACCGCAGCTCACGGTCTCAACGAAGGAACCGCCTCGTGACCGCCTTGGGCCGGGAGACCCTGGTCAGCGGCTCGCAGGCCCCGTGGCGCCGCTGGGCGCGACGGCACGGCTGGACCATCGGCGTGTGGGTCCTGCTCCTTGCGCTGATCGCCTACTACGCCACTCTGATCCCTCGTTTTGGGGCGTTCCAGGTGGCCTCGATCGTCAACAACGGAAGTCCGCTGGTCTTCCTCGCCGTTGCTCAGGCAATCATCGTGATCGCCGGCGGCATCGACCTCGGAGTCGGGGGGATGCTGGTGCTGACGAGCGTCACTGCGGCCCGGCTCATGGAGGGTCAGCCGTTGGTGGTGGGGCTGGTGGTAGCGGTGGCAATCATCTTCGCTGCCGGGGCTATCAACGCTGGGGTCGGCTGGATCATCAACGTCTCGAAGGTCCCCGACATCGTCATCACGCTTGGTTCGCTCTACTTCTTCCAGGGTCTGGCGTTGGCGATCCTGCCAAACCCCGCCGGCGGGGCGAATGAGTGGTTTCGGTGGCTGTTCACCGGATCCAAGACCGGGATTGGCTCCAACCCGTGGCCGGCGATCGTCATGATCACGATCACAGTGACCGCCATTGGATGGTGGCTGGGAAAGACCAGACAGGGCCTGTCGCTGTACGCGGTCGGGAGCAACAAGACGGCCGCCTACCTCTCAGGGCTCAACGCGGCGCGGGTGAAGGTTCTCTCGTACGCGATCGGCGGCGGCTTTGCTGCGATGGCCGGTCTTGCCAACACGGCCATCGCCGGACGCGGTAACGCCAACACTGTAGGCGGCAACCTCACCCTGAACTCTGTAGCCGCAATCGTGCTCGGCGGCGTGGCACTGACCGGTGGGATCGGGTCGGTGATCGCGGTGGTCCCGGCGGGCTTGATCCTGTTCTTTCTGAGCCCGATCCTCACCGCCATGGGGGTCGACCCGAACAGCGCCCAGGTCGTGCAAGGAGTGCTTATCGTGCTGGTGATGATGGTGACCGGCATCATCGAATGGCGGCGGAGGCTGCGCTCATGAGCACTACCCCTACCACGGCCCCGGTGATCGAGACCGACGAGCCGACCCAACTGCAGAGAGTCGCCCGCTACCTGGTCAACCACCCTCACATTGTGTTGATAGGTGTGCTGATCGTGCTGATCTTCGTAACCGGGGCGATCGAACCGAATTACCTGAGCGTCAGCGGCCTGCGCAACTCGGCGTTGTTCGCGGTGCCGATCGGAGTATTGGCCGCCGGCCAGACCATTCTGATGCTGACAGGGGGCATCGACCTATCGGCAGCGATGATCGCCACCGGGGCCGCCTATGTAGCGGCCAATCAGTCGCCCAAGGGAGCCGTGATCGCGATCGTAGCCGGCCTGCTGGTGGGCGTCGTTGCCGGTGCTGCAAACGGGGTCGGGGTCGGCGTGTTCCGCGTCCACCCGATCATCATGACTCTGGCGATGTCGGGGATCCTGCTGGGACTCTTCACATCCTGGGCGCAGACGATCTTCTCCGGTTCCACGCGGATGGGCGATTTCATCCGCACTCTCGGTGGCGGTTCGATCTTTGGTCGCAGCATCCCGTGGGCGGTCATCGTCTGGGCGGTGCTGTCGGTGTTCGTCGTCTACATGCTGCGGCGGAGCGGCTTTGGCCGCACGCTCTACGCGCTGGGTGACAACGCCGTCGCCAGCCGTCTGTCCGGCTTGCGAGCCTGGCGGGTCCTGATCGTCGCGTATACCCTGGCCGGTCTGTTGGGCGCCATCGCCGGGTTGCTGCTCGGTGGCCGGGTTGGGGCAGTCGATCTTCAGTTGGCGAACAACTTCCTGTTGCCGTCGGTAGCGGCGGCGGTAATCGGTGGAACCTCGATCTTCGGTGGCGTGGGGACCTATTCCGGCACGATTCTCGGTGCGCTGATCTTGGGAGTGTTGCAGTCGATGTTGACGTTCCTCGGGGCCGGGCAAGCCACCCAGCAGATGCTGTACGGCAGCATCGTCATCGGTCTTTCGTGGCTATATACCCGTATCGCTGCGGCACAGTAAGGAGGGAACCATCATGAGTTTGAAAGAAGTCAAAGCCGGTGTCGTCGGAGTTGGCTTCATCGGGGTGGCTCACGTCGAGGCGCTGCGCCGCCTCGGCGTCGACGTTGCGGGAGTGGTGGGTTCCACTCCCGAGCGGGCTGAGCAAAAAGCGGCATCCGCCAATCTGCCGAAGGTGTACGAGAGTGTCGCGGCGATGGCAGCAGATCCCGAGATCGATGTCATTCACATCGCCAGTCCCAATCACGTACACGCCGACCAGGTGCGCGTCGTGCTGGATGCAGGCAAACACGTTGTCTGCGAGAAGCCGTTAGCGTTGAACAGCGCAGACACCGCGGATCTGGTTGCCCGCGCCGACGCATCGAGGCTGGTAAACGCGGTGTGCTTCAACATCAGGTTCTATCCGAACTGCCATCAGGCCCGCGCCATGATCGCCGACGGGGCCGTGGGCGAACCGCGGCTCATTACCGGCAGCTACCTACAGGATTGGCTGCTTCTCGAAACGGACTGGAACTGGCGGCTCGAGCCGGAAAAGGCCGGGGGGCTCCGTGCCGTCGCCGACATCGGGTCGCACTGGCTCGATCTTGCCCGGTTCGTCACCGGTGCCAGGGTGACCGAGGTCATGGCCGACCTGCACACGTTCGTGGA
>JARFRN010000233.1 GCA_029287195.1 Acidimicrobiia bacterium
CGGGGATCGTGACCACCTCGGGGATTCCGGCAAAGATTGCGGTACCGTCGGCATCCAGACTCACCGTTACCGCCAGCGCAGCGGCGGGTTGTCGGACAAAGGCACCTTCGGAGCCGGTCAGCAGGCGGTATGCAACCTCCACCCGGTAGCGGGCCGGCTGAATCGCAGTGATTGCATAGGCGTCGACCCACTCGACAAATGAAGTGAGGCCCGTCGGCGACTCCGGCAAATCGGTCGCCATGATTTGTGCCGCCTCGATCGCGGCCGGCCCGTAATCGTCAACGGTTAGATAGTCGCGAACGAAGCGCTCGGCCCACATCTCCGCGATCCGCACCTCGTCATCAGCGGACGAGGCCATGAGATCCGCCTCCGAATAGACCCCATTCCCTGCAGACGCCGCCTGGGGTTCCTCAGGGATGGTGGGGTCGAGGCTCGATTGATCGGAGGCCACCGCGGCCACGGAGCTCTGCGAGGCAACCGCGAGGTCGGAATCGGCCGTTGCCCCGGACCCGAGGAGCGGCCGGCCCACTACCACGAGCAGCGCAATCAGCGCAACCAGTCCGACGCCTGCAGCGACGAGGCGGCGGCGCGGGTCGGGGGTGCTCGCCGCCAGAGCCGCCCAGGGGATACGCTCCATCTCTTCGAACTCTTCGCTCATGGGGTGAACATACGCTCCCATTGAGCTGCATTCAATAGAGTTGGATTACATATATCTAAATGACGCTACATCTGTAGCGTGGCCTGTATCTGCCATGGCGACCGGCATTTCGTTTGCGATCTGGACAGTCGCCGCGTTTCTACGAAATGCCCGCACCGGTATCACCAGCAACGACAGGCTATTGATGGCCGATCGCGCTACCCGCCGATGTAGCTCATCTCGACTTTGGGAAGGTTCACGGTTACGCCGGACCGCAACTCGCTGTAACGGTCGGTGCGAGCTCTCCATAGATCGGAGATCATCTGCCGAAGATCGTCGTCACTAGCCCCGGAGCGCAGCGGAGCGCGGAAGTCGACACCGGAGGACGCGAACAAACACGTGTAGAGGACACCCTCAGCCGACAACCGAGCCCGCGTACAGTCACTGCAGAATGGTTTCGATATCGAGCTGATGACACCGATTTCGCCCTGCCCGTCTTCGTACTGCCACCTCATCGCCACCTCACCGGGGTAGTTGGCCCCGATCGGCCGGATCGGGTGCTCGGCCGCGATAGTCTCCAGGATCTGCTGAGCAGGGACCACGTCGTTGAGCCGCCACCCGTTGGTGCGGCCTACGTCCATGAACTCGATGAAGCGCACGACGTTGCCTGTCCCCCGGAAGTGCTCCGCCATTGCCAGAATCCCATCGTCGTTGACACCACGCCTCACCACCATGTTGATCTTGACCGGCGTGAGGCCGGCGGCGACGGCGGCGTCGACACCAGCGAGAACATCCGCAACCGGGAAGTCAACATCGTTCATTGCCGCAAACACCGCAGGGTCGAGCGAATCGAGACTCACGGTGACGCGACGGAGCCCGGCGTTTGCCAGCGCTCTAGCCTTCCTCTCGAGGAGCGACCCATTGGTCGTGAGCGTGAGGTCGGCGAGCCCGAGCCCGGCCAAATCGGCAATCAGGCTCTCCACGCCCCGGCGCAACAGCGGCTCACCACCCGTTATTCGAACCTTCTCGACTCCCAGTCCCTTGAAGATGCCGGTCAGACGCGTGATCTCTTCGAACGTGAGGAGAAGATCGCGCTGCAGGAACTCATATTCCCGATTGAACACCTCCTTCGGCATGCAGTAGCTGCAGCGAAAATTGCATCTATCGGTGATCGAGATCCTCTAATCGCGGAGGGGACGTCCCTGGGTATCGACGAGCTTCATCAGATCGTTCAGATTACATGGGATGCGCCTCATCGCAGGCGGCGGTTCCGATAACCCCCCGGAGGTGATACGTTGAACCCATGGGTAAGACCCTGACCGTTTGGCTCGACGACGAGGCCGAGCAAGCACTCGACATGATCAAATCAACGGGTGTTGCCGAGTCCGATGCGGTCGGCAAGGCGATCGTCGCAGCAGCTGCCCGGGCCAAGTTGCGCAGCCGGATCAACGACCCGGACGTTCTCGAACAGGCGCTGGAGAAGAGCCACGAGACCATTGCGGAGGTTTTTGCAACACAGCGACCTCCGCGCTAGCTCAGCCTCGGACTAGATCTATGAACTCGCTTCGGGTGCGCGGGTCTCGTTTGAATGTGCCTCGCATCGCCGACGTCACCGTCGAACTGTCCTGCTTCTGCACCCCACGCATCATCATGCAGAGGTGTTGGCCCTCTATGACCACGCCGACGCCCTGCGGATCGAGTATCTCGACAATGGCGTCCGCGACTTGATTCGTCAGCCGCTCCTGGACCTGCAGTCGGCGCGCAAAGAGATCCACGACCCGGGCAACTTTGGAAAGGCCGATGATCTTTCCCTGCGGTATGTAAGCCACCGCCGCCTTGCCGAAGAAGGGCAACATGTGGTGCTCGCACATCGAGTAGAACTCGACGTCCTTCACCAGGACCATCTCGTCGGCGCCTTCCGCATCGAAGACGGCGTTGTTGACGACCTCGTCGAGCGAGGTTGCGTAGCCGTTGGTGAGGAAGTCCATTGCCTTGGCCACGCGCAATGGGGTACGCACCAGCCCCTCGCGTTCGGGATCTTCGCCGATCTCGAGCAACTGAGCGCGGACCAGCGCCTCTAGTTGCGGCGCATAGACGTCACCGGTTTGATCGAAATCCTCAGGCCCTCGCGCCTCGTACGGAGTTGCCAGGCGAATCGATGTCACCGGCTTGACCGCCTCCGGCGGGGCGCTCACGCCCAGCATCAAGTCGTAGGTGGTCTTGCCGGATACCGGGTCGACGAAGCTGGGAGCAACATCGGCAATGGGAATCGCAATATGGGGCTTAGTGGCAGCCTCGGGATCGGGCAGTTGCCAGTCTTCGAACTCGGCAACGACATCTCCGTAGTAGGCCACATCGAGGTCGATGGTGCGGGGAGCGTTGGGGTCGTCGGTGCGTACCCGACCCAACACATCCTCGATGTGCCGCAGCTCGCTGCGCAGACCCTGTGGACTGAGGTCGGTGCAGGCGAGGACGGCGGCGTTGAAAAAGTCCGGGGCGTCGGCCGGGCCGCCAACGGGGCTGCTTTCGAAGAACCGGCTCACGTCGCGCACCTCGATGCTTCGATGGCGCCGTAGCAAGCGAATCGCCTCCGGCAGGTATCGCTCTTTCTCGATGTTGGAGCCGATGGCGATGATGGTCTGTGCGAAGTCTTGGTCACTCATGGTTCTTCCTAGTCTTCGAGAAGCTTTCGATCCGACCGCATGCGTCGGATGGTGATGCCGACCGATCTGGCGTGCCGGAGCGCACCGGGCTTCTCGACCGTCATCTCGACCTCTTCGACCCTCGGATCGGTGTTGAAGCAGATGTCGGTGAGCTCCTGTACCAAACGCTCCACCAGCATGGGCTCACCATTCTCGATGTGAGCGATGAGGGCCTTGGTGATGGTTCGGTAGTTGGCTGCGTCTGCTATGTCGTCGGTCACGGCTGCCGGCCTGGTGTCTACCCACAGCGTTGCGTTCACCAGTACCTCTTGCCGATTGACGCGCTCCTCTGGGTTGATGCCGACGATGCCCGGCACGGTGAGGTCCTTTATGTGGATCTGATCGAGCTGCATATCTAAAGGGTATCGATTTTCGTTGTGCATTCGGCTCACCCGCTGCATAGGATGGAACGCAAGCCCCCCCCGAAGACTCCAGGACGCCGACTGTCTTCAATCCGTTACTCCTGTTGGTTTCGTACAAGGGGCGGAAGGCGGATGAGATCCGCGCCATTTTCACGAAGGAGAAGCCATGAGAGGCCGAACCATTTTGGTTCTCATTGCACTGATGATCGCTTCGTTGCTTACCGCCGCCGCCCCTGCGGTTGCCGATGCGCACGAAGCCGATCTGACAGTGGTCCACGGGATTCCTGGCGTCACCGTCGACGTATATGTCGACGATGCCAAAGCATTGCCCGATTTCGCACCCAACACCGTTACCGATCCTCTGCCGTTCGCGGCCGGTTCCTACGACATAGACATTTATGCCGCCGGTACCGGGCCTGCCGACGGTGGCGCAGCCGCAGCCATTCTTTCCACCACTCTGGAGGTTCCTCCGGGCGGGAACGTGACGGCCGTTGCCCATCTCGATGCCAGCGGCGACCCCAGCCTCTCGGCGTTCCTCAATGACACGTCGGCCGCGCTGATCGGTCAAGGCCGGGTCGTGGTTCGCCATCTGGCTGAAGCTCCGGCGGTAGACATCGTCGCCAACGGCTCACTGAAAGTGTTCGAGAACCTGAGCAATCCCAACGAAGCTCAGGCTGATCTGCCCGCCGGCACCTACGGCATCACGATCAATCCCGCCGGCTCCGACGACGTCGCGTTCGACGCCGGCGATGTGACCCTCCCCGAGGGCAAGAGCACCATCGTGTACGCAGTCGGCAGTCTCACCGGCGGTTCGTTCGGGCTGCTCGTGCAGTCGATCGACCTCCCTTCGCCTAGCGCGTACGGAATTGCCAGCGTCGTCCATGGTGTACCCGGCCTGACGGTCGATGTCTATCTCAACGGAAACCTGGCCCTGCCGGGATTCGCCCCAGATTCGGTCGTCGGTCCGCTGCTGCTGCCTGCAACCGACTATCAGGTCGCCATCTACCCGGCCGGCGCTAACCCGCTGACCACCGCACCGGCGATCTCCGGTTCGACCAGCCTGCCTGCAGGTGCCAATGCCTCGATCGTGGCTCATCTCGACGCCTCCGGCGCGCCGACCCTGTCGGTGTTCGTCAACGATGTCAGCGAGATTGCCGCTGGTGATGCCCGCCTCGTCGTGCGGCACACCGCTGCCGCCCCGGCGGTCGACATCGTCGCCAACGGATCACTGAAGTTGTTCGAGAACGTCACCAACCCCAACGAGTGCCAAGCTGATGTTGCCGCCGGCACCTACGGCGTGACCATCAACGCTGCGGGTACGGACACGGTTGCTTATGACGCCGGAGACGTGACCCTTCTCGAGGGTCAGAGCACCATCGTCTACGCGGTGGGTGACCTGGCCGGAGGTTCGTTCAAGCTGCTCATTCAGGCCATCCCGAACCTCGGCCCCGACGGCTGGTTCGGAGATGACAACGGCAACGTGCATGAGGCAAACATCAACCTGATTGCTTACCTCGGCATCACCTTGGGCACTTCCGAGGATACGTTCAGCCCGGACGACTCGATGACCCGTGGCCAGATGGCTGCGTTCATTCGGCGGGCTCTCGACCTGCCGTCGTCGAGCACGGACTTCTTCACGGATGATGACGACTCGATCTTCGAGGACGATATCAACGCCATCGCTGCGGTCGGCATCGCTCGCGGCAGCGACGGGGAGTTCCGTCCCACCGAGACCATCACCCGCGGCCAGATGGCTGCATTCCTGAATCGGGCGTTCGACCTTCCGGCGAGCAGCACCGATTTCTTCACCGATGATGACGACTCGATCTTCGAGGACGATATCAACGCCATCGCTGACGCAGGCATCACCGTCGGCACCAGCGACACGGAGTTCAGCCCCAACGATCCGGTAACCCGGGCTCAAATGGCCACATTCCTGGCCAGAGGTCTGGGAATCGGTAGCTAGAGAAACCACCCGGCAAAGAGAAGAGGGGTCGGCGCACGCCGGCCCCTTTTCCATTGCCGCATCGCTGGAGGGCCAGCCCGGCCAACGGGAATCACTCAGACGAACAGCAGCACGACAGCCGTCATCGCCAGCACTACCCCGGTGAGCTGGTTCGTAGTCAATCGCTCCCGCAAGAGAAGCATCGCGGTCAAGGCAGTGACTGCGGGGTACAGCGAGCTGAGAACCGAGACGATGCCGAGCGGGCCGCGCTGCAGAGCCGCCGCGACAAGCAAGTTGGCACCCATGTCGAAGAGGCCGGCGGCGGCAATCCATCGCATCGACGTGATCCTGGGGCGAATCAGCGGTTCCAGGTTGCGATGCAGCAGGAATGCAAGCGGGATGGTCATCGCTCGCGCCCCAACCAGCGGCCAGAATCCACTCGCCTCGGCTGTCTGCGATATGAAGATGAAGAAGACGGCGAAACCGATGCCTGCTGCACATGCCATGCCGAGGAGTCTTGGGTTGAGCCGCTTCGCCGACCGCTCCCCGGCAATGACCACCATCGCAACCAGCGCCAGTCCGATACCAATGCCAGCTGTGAGTGTCAGCTCGCCACCGGTGGCGACGTCGACGATGACCGGTAGCGCAGCCGTCGTGGCCGCGGCGATCGGAGAGATGACCGCCATCGTCCCCTCCGCAAGCGCTCGGTAAAGGAGGCCGATACCGATAACGCCTCCGACGCCGGCCCCGGCACCCCAAACGATGTCTGCAGCAGTGACCTCATCAGCCGGAAAGAGTATGAGCCCCAGCGCCAACGCGATGAGACCAATTGCCTGCGATAGGGCGGTGACGCCCCACGGCGGCAGACGCCTGGCGGCATAACCGCCGGAGAAATCGGCGAAGCCGTAGAGCAGGGCACCGCCGAGGGCGAGGACGAGCGACATTGCGGGGACGCTAGCGGAGCCGTACGGGGCCGATCGAGACCAACATCACAGGCCGGATCTGGCGTATGAGACGTAGAACAGGTAGCGGCCCAGCATTTCGGAAGCGATTACTAGCAACCCCGCAACCGTTAGCCCGGCTCGAGGAGGGAGCCACCCGATCGCGGTGGCGATGAGGATCAGGACAACGGTTCCGACAATGGCAAGACGCGCTCTCACGAGATTGGCATGTGTTTCATTGATCACTCGGCCGCTCACCGCGGCCGCACCATGCTCACTTGGGAGGCGACTCCGATGCAGTTGGAAGCCGACGAGTTCAACCGCAAGCGCCACGAGCGTTAGTGCCCCGAGGACGGCCTGTATTCCCCCGGTGCGGTCGGCATCGAGAAATGCCACGAACACGGCAAGTCCAATAGCGCCGAGCAGTACCGTCGATGCAAAGAAGGCGAGCGGCGTCGCCGACCTGTTCCACAC
>JARFRN010000069.1 GCA_029287195.1 Acidimicrobiia bacterium
CCCCCCCCCCCCCCCCCCCCCCCCCCCCCCCCCCCCCCCCCCCCCCCCCCCCCCTCTTTTCAAGCACAAGACGGCATACGAGATTGGCAATATTGTCTCGTGGGCTCGGAGATGTGTATAAGAGACAGCCACCGGCCAGCGCCAGAACGCCCGGCGGCTGCATGTGAACAGCTTCACAAGCCGCCGTCACTGTACATAGTCCAAATTCCCGCTCGCAAGCCTAATGCCGGTCGGTTGGCTCCTAACCGTCCCGATCGGTAGAAAGGCCTCAAGCGTGGCCGGCAAAGCCTTCCGGATAGGGCGGGAACGCCTCGGCCAGTTCGCGTACTTGGCGCGTATACAGATTTACCGAGTAGGGGTCGATCCGCTTCCGCAGCAGCTCCACGATGAGCTTGCCGAGGAGAACCATCTGCTCCTGCATCATGCCGGCGGACGTCACTGAGGGAGTCCCCAGCCGTAGACCGCTCGTGATGAACGGCGATCTGGGATCGAACGGGATGGCATTGCGATTCAGAGTGACGCCGTGCTCATCGAGGAATTGGGAGGCTACTTTGCCGGTCAGTTCTGGATCGAGCGATCGCAGATCAACGAGGAACATGTGATTTTCGGTTCCGCCGGAGATCACCCGGAGGCCTTCATCATCCATCGCGCCTGCGAGCACCTTGGCGTTGCGGACGATCTGATTCGAGTATGTCTTGAAGTCGGCGCGTGACGCCAGCTCGAAACACAGGGCCTTGGCTGCAATCTGATTGTTTATGGGGCCGCCCTGGGCATACGGAAACACCGACTTGTCGATGGCCTTGGCGAATTCCTCTCGGCTCAGAATGAGGCCGCCTCGCGGTCCTCGCAGCGCCTTATGCGTAGTGGCGGTGACTATGTCGGCGTGAGGGACGGGATTGGGATGGGCGCTACCTGCGATCAAACCGATGATATGCGCGGCGTCGACCAGGAAGATGGCTCCAACTTCGTCGGCGATCTCACGAAAGGCCGCCCAATCGATGAATCTGGAATAGGCTGAGTACCCGGCGATGATCATCTTGGGTTGATGTTCGAGGGCCAGTCGTCGGACCTCGTCGAGCTCGATGACCTCGGTTTCCTTGTCAACCCCGTAGGCGACGAAGTTGAACAGGTTGCCGGAGAAGTTGACGGGAGAGCCGTGGGTGAGATGCCCACCCTGATCGAGGGCCATGCCGAGAATCGTGTCGCCCGGGTCCAATACGGCCAGGTAAG
This sequence comes from Acidimicrobiia bacterium, assembly GCA_029287195.1. Classification (GTDB taxonomy): domain Bacteria; phylum Actinomycetota; class Acidimicrobiia; order Spongiisociales; family UBA5794; genus JAAETI01. Next base: position 1,231 of record JARFRN010000069.1, read on the forward strand.
CAGCCATGTTTGCCTGCGAACCACTGTGAGCCTGGACGTTGGCGTGCTCGGCACCAAAAAGCCTCTTCGCCCTGTCGATCGCAAGATTCTCGACCTCGTCGATGTACTCACAGCCCTCGTAATAGCGCCGGCCTGGATATCCTTCCGAGTACTTGTTGGTGAGCACTGAGCCCGACGCCTGCATCATTGCCAACGAGATGTAGTTCTCTGATGCGATGAGATGGATTTGTGTGCGCTGCCGATCGGCCTCTCGTTGGATCAGCTGAGCAAGCTCAGCGTCGACTTGTTCGATGGGGCGCATGTCGGACATAGATCGAATCCTTCACCTGACGTCACTGGAAGGCGAGAGTAGCAGTCCGGTTGCAGAAATAAGCATGCGTATCGGGCTCGACACCACTCCTAGACGTCGCGCACCGGCCCATCACGCAGCACCAGTGGCGAAGGTTCCGTAAGGTCGATGATGGTGGAGGCTTGGCCACCGCGAGCCTTGCCCTCCAGGTACACCGAAACCGCATCACCGAATAGATCGCGGGCATCGAGATCGTTCAGGACTGATTCGTTACCGGCAAGGTTTGCACTGGTGACCGCAAGCGGACCATATGACTCGAGCAACTCGAGCGCGACCGGATGATCGGGACAACGCAGCCCGACCGTTCTCCTCCCGGCGTGACCGAGCCAACTAGGAGCGGACGGCAGCCGAGGCAGGACAAGTGTCAGGGCTCCGGGCCAGTGCAGATCGGCCAGATCGAGGGCTCGGTCGGAGAGTTCGGCGATGGTCATGCCCTGTTCGAGCGACGCCACGAGAATCGCCAATGGCTTGTTGGCCGGACGTCCTTTCAGCTCGAAGATCGCATTCAGGGCATCCTCGCGGAACGGGTCTGCCGCCAGGCCATAGAGCGTGTCGGTCGGGACTCCGACAATCTCGCCCTTCTTGAGTGCGGCGACCGCTTGCTCAATCGACATTCTTGCTCCCCTTTGGCGTTCCATCTCAAGTTAGTGGACCCGGCGCCGCTGTGGTGCGCGTCCGAGCACATAACGGGCGCGTCCAGCCAGATCGCGCTCGATTCTCGGATCGTAGGCAGCAAATAGCTCGAGACAACAACCGGCTTGGGTCTCGCCGATCTCGCAGGCGATGACTCCCCCCGGTGACAACCACTCCACTCCGTCGGCGGCAATGCGAGCCAGCACTTCGGTCCCGCCTGCTCCAGCCACCAGCGCCTGCAATGGCTCGTATTCACGAATCTCCCGCGGCAGGGTATCGATCTCGGCCTCAGCCACATACGGGGGATTTGAAATCAACAGATCCACCGCGCCGCGCAGTCGCCGTGGAAGCGCATCAAAAAGGTCACCTATTCGGAAGTCCACTTCCAATCCCAGCTGAGTTCCATTGGCCTTCGCCAGTTCGATCGCGGCAGGCGACACATCAATTGCGTACACCATGGCATCCGGGAAGCTGTGCTTGCAGGCTAGGGCGAGGTTCCCGCTCCCGGTGCATAGATCCACCACGACTGCAGGGGCCCCCGGCACCTCTGCCAATGCCAACTCCCAGAGACGCTCCGTCTCCGGACGGGGGATAAGGGCTCTCTCATCGGCTCGGATCTCCATCGGCCCAAAAACCACGCTGCCCTCGATGTACTGCAGCGGTTCACCCGAGCGCCGCCGGTTGACGAAGCCACGAAAGCGCCTCGCAGTTGCCGAGTCGACCTCGGGGTTGCCTATCAGCCACGCTGCTGCCTCGTCGGCAGCAAGTAGGAGCAAGCGCCGCGCTTCGTGTTCTGCTAGATCGGGAACTTCTGCGAGTAGCTCCGCTGCGGTGACTCTCATAAGCTGCGCAACATGGAAGCTCCGGTGTGCGGGATAGGCAAAACGCTCAGTTGGTTTGCGCCGCCAGGCTCTCCGCCGCATCGTGAGCAATCAGGGCTACGTGGAACTGGTCGAGGCTCCCGTCGAGTATCTCAGGCAGAGAGTGGAGTGTCAGACCGACGCGGTGGTCCGTGACCCGATTCTCCTTGAAGTTGTACGTACGGATCTTCTCGGCGCGCTCGCCGGTGCCAACTTGGGACCGGCGAGCCGAAGCCTGCTCGCCTTGCTGTTCCGCCAGTTGCTGCTGATACAGCCGGGCGCGCAACACTCGCAATGCCTTCAGCTTGTTCTGCAACTGAGACTTCTCGTCCTGACATGTGACCACCGTCCCGGTGGGAATATGGGTAATCCGCACCGCCGAGTCGGTGGTGTTCACCGATTGCCCGCCGGGCCCCGTCGACCGAAAGGTGTCCACGGTGATCTCATTGTCGTGAATCTCTACCTCTACATCCTCTGCCTCGGGCAAGACGGCTACCGTCGCAATCGAGGTATGGACCCGCCCTTGCGACTCGGTCTTCGGAACTCGTTGGACACGATGCGGTCCGGCCTCGTATTTGAGTCGGGAATAGGCACCTCTTCCCTTCACGGAAAACGTGGCGTCCTTGAGGCCTCCGCCGCCGGTCAACGAGGTATTGATCGCCTCGGTCTTCCAGCCGTGACGCTCCGCAAACCGTTCGTACATCCGATAGAGATCGGCTCCCCACAGTGCAGCTTCTTCTCCTCCTGCAGCGGCCCTGATTTCCAGGATCACATCCTTTTCGTCATTTGGGTCCTTGGGCACGAGCATCACACGCAACTGAGTCTCGAGAGTCACGAGCTTCTCTTGCTGCTCCGCAGCGATGTTCTCGAAGTACGCTCGCATTTCGGCATCGTCTTCGACACTCGCCATCTCGGTGGCATCCTCGAATTCGACCTGGGCTACCTGATAGGCCTGATATCCGTCGACAATGGGCTTGAGCTCCGCGTGCCGTCTCGATACTTCGCGGTAACGATCCTGATTGCCGAGCACGTCTGGATCAGCCATCTCCTCCAGCGTCTCGGCATACTTGGCGCCGAGCTCCTCCAGCTTGCCGCGTAGCGTCTCATCCATCGGCTGGATCTTCCCGTTCCGCGGCCAACGCGGCCGCGACGATAGGACCGCGCTCTTCTACCAATGCGAGTTCTTCGTCGGAAAGAGCCGCCAGCAGAGAGGCAACTGCCACCTCGACCATGTCATCAGAGGGCTCCAGGGTCGTTATCCGCTGCAGCCAGATGCCGGGTTGATTGGCCCAGGCCATCCATTTTCGATTCGCCCCCAGCTTGAGAACCTCATATGACAGGCCGGCGATGACGGGAATGAGCACTATGCGGGCCAACACCTGCCAGACAAACGGGAGGGGAGCCAGGGCAAGAAAGACCACAAAGGCAACCATGGCGACTATGAGGATGAACGACGTGCCGCAGCGGGGATGGCGAGGGCTGTACGGCTGGATCGCCCCGATCGTCAGCGGGTCGCCGTTCTCATACGCATGGATGGTCTTGTGCTCGGCACCGTGATACTGGAACACGCGCCGAATCTCCTTCGACCGCGAAATCGCCCATATGTAGAGCACAATCAATGCGATTCGCAGGATTCCGTCCAGAACCACGAAGGCCAGCGAGCTGTCAGACAAAAACCCCTTGAGATAGTCGGCGGCGAACGCCGGCAGCAGGATGAACAGGGCGATGGCAACGGCCACGGCCACGATCATCGTTCCGATCACCTGGGGTCTGCTGAGCTCATCTTCCTCTTCGGCTCCCGACTGCACCGCCGACCAGGAGAGTGCTCGAAATCCCAACGACAACGATTCGACTAGAACCAGTACACCGCGTAGGAAAGGCACCTTGCGCAGCGGTGATCGGCCACTCAACGGCAATTCGTTGCGTTGCGAGATGATGCTCCCGTCCGGCCGGCGACAGGCAACTGCCCAGGCCGCAGGGGCGCGCATCATCACCCCTTCCATTACGGCTTGACCGCCGACGGTGGCTCCCGGGGAGCGGCTCAATGAATACCCAACCAGGCGGGCTCGCTGCGTTCACTCCGGCCGGGAGCGCCGCCGTCCTCGTCCTCGGCGCATCTACCCAATGCCCCGTTGTCTTGCGTACTTGCCACCCGAAGCTGCTGCCTTGTCCTGAACATCACCAGATCACCTTGACGGACACTGAGCCTCTACTTGTTGGAGGCGGAGGAGCCTCCAGCCTTGCGCTCGGTGTCCACACCGACCTTGGCGTAGCGCCGCCGGAAGCGCTCTACGCGACCACCCGAGTCGACGAGGATCTGCTTGCCTGTGTAGAAGGGGTGGCTGGCACTCGAGATCTCGAGCTTGGCAAGGGGGTAGGTATTGCCGTCCTCCCACTCGATTGTCTCCTCGGTTTCGATGGTCGATCGGGTGAGGAAAGCGAAATCGGACGACGTGTCCTGGTACACAACCGGCCGGTATTCGGGGTGAAGATCTGGTTTCACAGGTTCAGCTCCTGGTTCTCATGCAGTTTGGGACTCTACTACTGGCCGCTCTTGGCTACCTCAGCCAGGAACGCTGCATTCGACTTGGTGCTCTTCAAGCGGTCGATGAGCAGCTCCAGCGCCGCCCCGGACTCGAGCGCCATCAGCACCCTGCGCAGTTTCCAGACCTCGCTGAGCTCGTCCGGATGGAACAACAATTCCTCGCGCCGGGTACCGGAAGCCTCGATATCTATTGCCGGATAAATGCGCTTGTCGGCCAGCTTGCGATCGAGCCGGAGTTCCATGTTGCCGGTGCCTTTGAACTCCTCAAAAATCACCTCATCCATCCGCGAGCCAGTTTCAACCAGCGCAGTGCCGAGGATCGTGAGGCTCCCGCCTTCTTCGATGTTGCGGGCGGCACCGAAGAACCGCTTTGGCGGATACAACGCAGTTGAATCGACACCACCGGAGAGAATCCGGCCGGAAGCCGGAGTTGCCAGGTTGTGCGCCCGGGCCAGACGTGTGATCGAGTCGAGCAACAGGACGACGTCGGTCCCCATCTCGACGAGGCGCTTGGCCCGCTCGATGGCCAGTTCGGAAACCTGGGTGTGCTCTTCAGCCGGGCGGTCGAATGTCGAGAAGATCACCTCACCATGCACCGATCGCTGCATATCGGTGACCTCTTCCGGCCGCTCATCGACGAGAACCACCATGAGGTGGCACTCGGGGTTGTTGGCAGTTATCGAATTGGCCAGTTCCTTGAGCACCGTCGTCTTGCCGGCCTTGGGCGGAGACACGATCAACCCGCGCTGTCCCTTCCCGATCGGGGCAATCAGGTCGACGATCCGGGTAAGGATGTTATTGCTCTGCCCGTCCACTTCGAGGGGCAAGCGCACATCGGGGAACAGCGGGGTGAGGCTGGCGAACTTGACCCGAGCCTGCGCCGCCTCCGGTTCCATTTCGTTGACCTTGATTGGACGGACGAGCGCCGGGAACTTCTCCTGGGCGCGAGCAGGTCGTATGGGACCTTCGCAGATGTCGCCCTTGCGCAGCTTGTTCTTGCGGATCTGGTTTGCCGGAACGTAAACGTCCATGTCACTGGGGAGATAACCATCACAACGCAGGAAGCCGTAGCCTTCGGGGAGGATGTCGAGGATTCCAGAGCGGACTTCGAGTTGCGACTCGTCGATCGGTTCCTGCTGACGTCGTTTGTTACGACGGCGGCGATTGCGACCACCGCCTTCCTGACCTTCTCGCCCGGGACCCTGACGGTCGCGACCATCGCCGTTTTGCCGACTCGATTCAGGCGCCTCTTCGCCGTCGCCCGAAGCGGTCTCCTCTGTGGTCTTTGTTATTGAGGCAACCTCAGGCTCAGGCGGCAACTCGGGCAGCATCGACTCATCGAACTTCTCTGATCCGATGATCGCCGTTATCAGCTTGGTCTTCTGCAGACCGTCGTGCTCAACGTCGATCGACCCCGCCATTTCGCGGAGAGCATCGAGACCGAGTTCTTGCAATCTGGCTCGGGTGGTTGTCATGGGCGGTTATGTCCCTTCCAACGAGGCTTGGCATTGATGCCTGTGATATCTCCGTCCCAAAACAGCGATCGTCCCCTCAAGAGAATCGGAACACGCTTTCGGCGCAGCAAGCTGCTCACGGAGAAAAAGTGGAAACGGATATCGATCCGGGGAGTAGTTTACCGTCGCTACGAGTCTACGCAAGCGATCGCTGGTTTCTACCACCCAAGCTGCTCGAGCACCGCATCCAGATGAGGGGGAACTGCGTCGAGTTCGCTGAACTCATCGGCCGCCGTATCGGGGTCCTTGAGCCCGTGACCGGTCAACGTGCATACGACCGGTCCGGCGGGTAGGTCGTCGGCAAACTTGAGGACACCTGCCACCGACGCGGCCGAGGCGGGTTCGCAGAAGATGCCTTCCTGATGGGCAAGAAGACGGTATGCCTGGAGGATCTCAGCATCCGTCACGGCTTCGATACGACCGCCGGATTCGTCTCGCGCGGCTATCGCCGTCTCCCACGAGGCCGGGTTGCCGATACGAATTGCGGTTGCGATGGTCTCGGGCTTGTCGATGATCTCTCCCCAGACCAGCGGGGCAGCGCCGGCCGCCTGGAAACCCCACATCCGCGGCGCCCGCTGCTCGGCTTTGTAGCCCGCCCAGTAGGCGGTGATGTTTCCGGCATTACCGACGGGAAGAGCGTGAACCGCGGGTTCGGCTCCAAGAGCTGCGGTTACCTCCCAGGCCGCCGACTGCTGGCCTTCAATACGAAAGGGATTGATTGAGTTGACGAGGGCAACATCGTGAGTGGACGTGAGCTCGAGCACCAGCGCCAACGCATCATCGAAGTTGCCATCTACGGCGACTATCTCAGCGCCGTGGATCACCGCTTGCGCAAGCTTGCCCCGTGCAATCTTGCCTGCCGGCAGGATCACGATTGCGCGTATCCCGGCCTTGGCGGCATATGCAGCAGCGGAGGCCGACGTGTTGCCAGTAGAGGCGCAAGCCACCGCTTGCGCTCCAGCTTCGAGAGCCTTTGAAACCGCCATCGTCATCCCGCGGTCCTTGAACGATCCCGTCGGATTGGCCCCGTCATATTTGAGATACACGGGTCGGCCGACATGCTGCGACAGGACCTGCGCTTCGAGCAGCGGGGTGTTTCCCTCGAGGAGCGTCACCACCGGCGTCTCTGCGGTGACGCTGAGCCGATCCCGGAACCGACCGATCACGCCCGGCCAGGTCATGCCTCGTCGCTCTCAACGCGAATGGCGGCAGCAACGGCATTGACGCAATCGAGGTCACGAACACGCCCGAGGGCATCCCGCTGTCTGGATTCGGGGGCACGGTGGGTCACAATCAGCAGGGTGGCCTCGTCATCGGACCCCTCTTGCCACACGGATTTGATGCTGACGTCGGCTTCACCGAATGCGGCGGCTATCTGGGCAAGGACACCGGGCCGGTCTGCGACTTCGAGTCGTACGTACCATTTCGTGGGCACCGTCCCGAAGTCGGCGAGCTCCGAAGGCGCAAAGCGGATTCTCGGAGCAACTTGAGCACCCGCCAGAATCTCCCGAGCGGCATCTATCACGTCCCCGAGCACAGCCGTAGCGGTCGGATCACCCCCGGCCCCGGGACCGGCAAAGAGCAGCTCATCGATGGCAGGTCCCTCGATGAAGATTGCATTGGTGGCACCCCGAATCGCTGCCAGCGGATGATCGGACGGCAACAGCACGGGATGGACACGGGCCGAAACGCCCGCTTCCGTATCCTCGGCGATTGCCAGCAACTTGATGATGTAACCGAGGTCGGCGGCGTAGCGAATGTCCGCAGCAGTGACCTCGGTGATGCCGGCATGTGGAACGTGATCGAGACCCACCCATGTGCCGAAGGCCAGGCTGGCCAGAATCGCCGCCTTGGCCGCCGCATCTGCCCCGGTGACATCCGCAGTGGGGTCGGGCTCGGCGAAGCCCAGATCCTGGGCCTGCTGCAACGCTTCGGCATACGCAGTGCCCTCCTCGGACATCCGAGTAAGGATGAAGTTCGTGGTCCCGTTGACGATGCCCATGACCCGGGTGATGCGCTCCCCGGCCAAAGTCTCTGAAAGCGGCCTGATGATTGGAATACCGCCACCTACCGCCGCCTCGAACAGCAACGCGACTCCAGACTGCTCTGCCGCCGCAATGAGCTCGGAGCCGCGGGCTGCGATGAGTTCCTTGTTGGCAGTCACGACCGGTTTTCCGGCCTGTAGTGCGCGCAGCACCAGATCACCGGCTGGATCGCGACCGCCCATGACCTCGACGACGAGATCGACGTCGGGGCTGTCGATCACTCCCAAGGCGTCCGTCGTTATCACTCCGTTGTGAATGGAAAACGCTCGCTGTTTGCCCGGATCGCGCACGGCGACCCGCCTCACCTGCAGATCGAGCCCGGTCTTGGCTGCGATGGCGGCGTGCTCCTCGACAAGGCGATGAATCAAGGTGCCGCCAACGGTGCCGGCTCCGAGCAGGCCGATACCAATCGTGTTCATGCCGCGGGACGATAGCCGCTCTTCGCTGGTGCGCCGGGCTCTAGATCACATCTCGCGCAACGAGATCGTCGTAAGTTTCGCGCCGCACAACCAGCCGGGCGGCGCCGTCCTTGACGAAGACCACCGGGGGCCGCACCACCATGTTGTAGTTGGAACCCATCGAGTGCCCATAGGCGCCGGTGACGGGGGTGCACAGAATGTCCCCTAGCTGGGTGTCGGCCGGGATGGCGGCCTCGGCAACAATCAAATCTCCGGCCTCACAATGCTTTCCGACCACGCGAACAACTAGGTCCCGGCCGGCGTTGACGGCGCGTGGCAAGAACGCCTCATAGCCACTCCCGTAGAGAACAGGCCGCGGGTTGTCGCTCATTCCGCCATCGACGGCAAGGTAGGTCCGGATCGAGTCGATCGGTTTGATCGTCCCGACCGTGTACAGAGTCACCGCAGCGCCGGCCACGATGGCCCGCCCGGGTTCCGCCATGACTCTGGCGTCGATCCCGTGGCTCCGGCAGGCTCCCATGACCGCATCCGCCCACTCGGTGATCGAGGGCGCCTCCTCCCCGGTTACGTACGCCACGCCCAGGCCACCACCGATGGAGATCTCGGGAAGTTCGTGCTCGGCGAGAAAAGGGGCCAGGGCATCTATGGCTCTGCGAAATGAATCCACCACGAAGACCTGGCTTCCGATGTGGGCGTGGACCCCAACGAGTTCCATCAGCGGTGAGGTGCGGGCGCGCGCCAGCGCCGCCGCAGCATCTCCGCTTACGATCCCAAAACCAAACTTCGAGTCGGGGACACCGGTTTGGAGATACTCGTGGGTGTGGGCATCGACACCGGGATTGACCCGGATCAATACCCGAGGAGATGCCGTCCCCCGACCGACGAGGTCTTCGATTCTGTCGAGTTCGTCGAATGAGTCGACCACAATGCGGCCGACGCCGACATCCAACGCCGCCTGCAACTCCATGCTCGACTTGTTGTTGCCGTGCATCACGAGTCGTTCTGGGGATACGCCGGCCGCCAGCGCCACATGCAGCTCGCCTCCCGTAGCCACGTCGAGATACATGCCCTCTTCGTAGGCAACTCGCGCCATGGCTTGCGACATGAAGGCTTTCGTTGCGTAGGCGACTCCGTCGGGAAATGCCGCCACAGCCTCGCGACAACGAGACCGCAGGTGCTCTTCGTCGTACACGAACAACGGAGTTCCGTACTCTTCGGCAAGCTCGATCACGTCGCACCCGCCGATATGCAGCCGGCCGCCGACGACCTGTGCGGTATCCGGCAGGAGGTTGGCCGGAACGGGACCGTAGGTCACATTCTCTCCGGAATCTCGATCGTCAAGAGATCGAGCAACAGACTCAGCTCGGCCAAAGTCGTCTCGACCAGCCGGAGCCACGACGCCTGGCGGGCGGGGTCGGCCTCCCGCAAGATATGGCACTTCTCGTAGAAGCGCGAGAACTCGGCAACGAGCTCGTAGGCGTACTCCGCTACGTGGTTGGGGGCGCGCAATTCCCCCGCCCGCTCCACTACCTCGGGAAGGCGGGTGAGCTGCAGCATCAGATTGCGTTCCTGTTCTTGCACGGGAGCGATGACCGGACCGGATTTGATGCCTCTCTCGGCCGCTTCCCGCAGCACGGACTTCATTCGAACCGCCCCGTAGAGCAGGTACGGGCCGGTCTTGCCATCAAAGGACGTGAATCTATCGATGTCGAAGATGTAGTTGGAGGATCGATGGTTTTGCAGATCGCCGTACTTGAGAGCAGCCAGGCCCACTCTCTCGGCAATAGCTGCCTTCTCTGCATCGTCGAACTCGGTGGCAAGCTCGTTCTCCTCCAACCTCTCGGCAGCGCGGGATGCGACCATGTCGATCAGCTCGCGGAGGGTGAGCAGCCCGCCCTCGCGGGTCTTGAAAGGCTTGCCGTCGGGTCCGTTGACCGTGCCGTTGCCCGAGTGTTCCAGGATGACGGTCGGGGGTGCGATACCAGTCTTGTGGGCAGCCCGAAATACTTGCTCGAAGTGGAGTCCCTGGCGAACGTCGACGATGTAGATGATCTCCTCC
>JARFRN010000137.1 GCA_029287195.1 Acidimicrobiia bacterium
GCTGGGTGGGTTGCAGCCCCGGGTGATGTCGGAGGCGGCGAGTGCTTCGATGTCTGCTTCGAAGACGGAGTCGTTGTCGTCGGGGAAGGTGCCGCCGGGCCCGGGGGGCAGGTCGAGGGCGCGCTCGAGGAAGGCGGCCAGTTGTCCGCGGGTGTCGTTGTCGTCGGGGCAGTAGCGGTCGTGTCTGGGTGGGTTGCAGCCCCGGGTGATGGCGGCGGCGGCCAACCATTCGATCTCGTCATGGAATAGGTGTTCGGATGGAACGTCGATGAAACGAACGCCGACGCCTTCCCATACCGGCCCGTATGAAGGGAGCGCATAGCCGTATTCGAAGGCGCCCATGTCGGGTGCGCCCACGATGGTGAGGGCATCGTTGAGATTGTCGAGCGGGGTCCCGGCGTTGATGGCGACCGCACCAGACGCCGGGCGTAGATCAGCCATGCCCGGGGCAACCGCGACGTTCCAGTCCGCCGGAAGCCCGGCGCCAACCAGCTCGAGAATCCCGATTTCCACGCCGTGGTCTTCGACCCCGGCCGGCAGGTCTGCAATTCCGTCGTAGCGGACGTTGTCCCATTTGAACGAAGGTCCACCGGGTCCTATCTCACGGGTGGTTCCCCACGCGTTGTAGTCCAGGTCGCGGAAGCCCTCGTCGGCGGCCGTAGTGAACTCGAAGGCGTAGCGGGTTCCGATGAACACGTTGTTGCGGAAGATGGCGTTGCGCCACATCGCCCCGTTGTCGCCGTGTCCGTTGCCCACTTTGACTCCGGTGTTGTGGGCGACGATGAAACCCGTGGTGTCGTTGTGCATCTTGATCGGCACGCTCTCCAGATTGAAGAACTCGTTGCGGAAGATGTAGGCCGGGCCCCCGGCAATCGGCTGCACGCTCACTCCCGTCCGGGCATTGGTAACCCGATTGCGCCACACCCGAACGTTGGATTGGTTGTAATCGATCTCGATCCCGTCATCGACACAGAAAGCGGCGTCGTTGCCGTAGATGTCGTTGCCGAACGAGTCGCCGGTGCTCGGCTGGATCGAAATGCAGTCTCCGAAGTTGCGCACGGTGTTGTGGCAAACCACGTTGCCGGTGCCCCGCAGGTCGATGCCCCGCTCACCCGGGATGATTCCGGCTTGAGGCCAGTCAGTACGGCCGGTGATGACGTTGTTGCATACCTCTTGCCTTGCTTCTATCGCGCTGCCTCGCCGGTTGTGGACACCGAAGTCGACGTCTCGGATATGGTTGCCCTGGATCGAGATGTCCTGGGTGTTCTGGGCGTCGATTCCCCAGTGCCCGTTCTGGATTGTGAACCCCGACAGCTGGACATGCGAGGTGGTGCGGTCGTAGCCACCGATGGTCACGACGCCCCGGTCGGTGTTGGCGCCGTCGATCACCACATGTCCCGCACCGATGAAGGCGATCGGCTTGTTCTCTGTCCCCGCCGTCATGATCTGGAACGGCTCGTAGGTACCGGCGCCGGCGATGAAGGTGTCTCCCGGCATCGCCATATCGGCTGCCGTCTGTAGCCCGTGGATCGGGTCTGCGTAGGTGCCGGTGCCGGAGCCGGAGCCCGGCGCCACGTAAACGGTGCGGGTTCCGGGGCCGCCGGACGCGGGCACCACGCCGCGTGATAACACTGCACTCGTGGTTCGGGTTTCGCTACCGCCATCGGGGTCGGTGATAGTGGCGCGGAGTTCATAGGTAGTCCCGCTCTCGAGGAACATGGCGCTCGCCGCCCAGTGGTCGAGGCCGAGCGGCGAGCCGTTGACGATGATCGTCGGGTAGGCGCGGACTGCCATGGCTGCCGACAACCACTCGGTTGAGCCCGACTCGCGGAACTGGAGCGTCATCGTGCTGTCGAGGTCCGCATCCCCCGAAACGGACCAACGCACGCCGATGTTCTCGTAGGTGGCATCAACGCGGAGCTCGCCGGGGACGATGGCATCGCTCGGTGCGGCGCCGCCGGGAGGCGCAACCAGCATCCCGGTCAGCGAAGTGAGGGAGATCACAAAGATGCGCAGACGTTTCAAGCTCATCCTCGTCTCGTCACGAGCGCCTTCCTGCCCGGTAGCACTGTAATCAAGGGCAGCAGCTATCTCGGGCCGACTTTGTTCAGGGTCGCCCAAAAACGTCCGATAGAACCGGTGATGGCGCTCACCGCCTCTGCCGCGCGGCAGACAAAGCTCAGACAACTCAACTAGAGGGATGATGGATAGGGAAGTCAGGTGGCACCCCAGGAAGTGGGTATCTCGGCTGCTGCGAGTCCTGGTATTCGTGGTGCCGCTGTTTCTGGGTGTGACTGCCGCCACCATCGTTGCCCGGTTTCTTCCCCGTTACGACTCGTTGCTCGGCGGGATCGCGTGGTGGACGGTTGTCCTAGCGGTTTCGTTCCTTGTGGTGAGCATCACGGATCGGATGGCGCGGACGTTCCTGCCGCTGGCATCGCTGCTCGACATGTCTCTCGTCTTCCCGGGCGCGGCCCCTTCGCGGGTGAAGGTTGCACTGCGGACCTGGACGACCGCTCAGTTGAAGGCAAGGATCCAGGAGGCTCGAGAAAAAGGGATCGATGATGATCCAACTCGAGCGGGCGAGACCGTGCTCGTACTCGTGGCCGCCTTGAACGCCCACGACCGGCTCACCCGGGGTCACGCCGAGCGCACTCGCGCTTTTGTCGACGTTATCGCTGAAGAACTCGAAGTGCCGATCGAGGAACGCGAAAAGCTGCGCTGGGTTGCCCTTCTCCACGATGTCGGCAAGCTCAAGATCGCAGAGTCGATCCTCAACAAAGAGGGCAAGCTCGACGACGACGAGTGGCATGCAATCAAGAAGCACCCCACACTCGGCGACGAGCTGATCCAACCGATCAAGCCGTTCCTGGGATCGTGGGCGGACACGATCCTCCACCATCACGAACGGTGGGACGGCGCCGGGTATCCCCTCGGTATCTCGGGCAGCGAGATTGCCTTTGGGGCACGGATTGTGGCGGTAGCCGACGCATTTGATGCGATGACGGCCCGTCGCTCATATCAGGCCGCGATGAGTCCCAGGTTTGCGCTCCGCGAACTCAGTGACAACGCTGGAAGCCAGTTTGATCCGCTCGTGGTCAGGGCGTTTCTCAACATCTCTGCGAGCCGGCTGCGTCGGGTGATGGGGCCGCTCACGGTAGTGGCGCAGGTGCCATTCGTTGCCGGCTTTCAAAGGGCGGCCGAATGGCTTGGCGCCGTTGCCAGTGGCAGCGTCGCGGTCGCGGCGGCAGTGGCAGCGGGCCTAGTTGGGCCGATCTCGGTGAACCAAGCTCCGCTCACCGAGCCACCGCCAACAACCACGACGGTGTTCGCGGCCCCGGCTACGACGACAACTACGCTTCCTCCACAGACCGTTCCAACCACGGCTGCACCGGCAACCACCACGTCGACGACCACGACGACAACCACAACCACGACGCTGCCGCCAACGACGACGCTGCCGCCGACCACGACGACGACAACCACGGTGCCGCCGACCACCACAACGACAACCGTGCCGCCGACCACGACCACCACTACTACGGAGCCTCCCAACCTGGCACCGGTTGCCGTCAACGACAGCGCATCCGGCAGCATCGGTTCGCCGATCGTGGTTTTCGTTCTCGACAACGACTTCGACGCCGATGAGGACCCGCTGGCAATTGTGTCGTTCGAGATCGACCCGGGCTCTCCTGAGTCGGAAGGTACGCTCACCTGCGATGCGCAGCGTTGCACCTACCAAGGGCCCGCCGACTGGGACGGCACTGCGTTCGTGTTCAGCTATCTGGTTGGAGATGGTCGGGGAGGGTTTGCCCGGGCCTCGGCAACGGTCACCGGGATCTAGCGTCGCCGATCGCACAAGCGATCTCGCGGCGGTTCAACGCCCATTCGACTCCCTGTGAATCGCGCAGCAGGACATGATCATCGGTGGACGCTTCGATGATTCCGACTACATCAATTGCCCTCGTACGCCCGATCAGATGTACCGGGGTCTGCTCGACCTCGTAGCGGCCGAGCCCGGCCCGGAAGGAGCTGACGGCGCGGTCTCCCGTAGTCCCGTCGAACGCAGCGGTTCGGTCGCTGCGTACGTACTGAACCACGTCGACATTCACCGCCACCTGCGCGGTCCTGGTCTGCACGATGATCAGGTCGTTTGCCGCAGCCAACAGACGTCCTTCGAACCGACGATCGGCTGCAGCAACGGTTACCTGGTCGCCTCGGCTCATCCACTCGAAGCAGACGTCTATGAGGCGGCGTCGCCGTTTGCGAAGCACCTCGGTGTCGTGCTCGGCCGACGCCGTCTCGGCTTGAAGCTCGGCGCGGCCGTGGCGCGCCACTGCATCGAGATCCGGATGGTCGGACCACCAGGGACTCTTGTCACCGCGGGTGGTCACGGATCAAGCGTCGGCGGTCTCTTCGGCACCTTCCTCTGAGGCCTCCGCAGCGGCTTCGTGAACAGGGAAACCCTTCAGCCACTCCAAGACCTCATCGCGAAAGAACCGGAATGGGCGCCCGCCGGGGATGCGGTAGCACGGGATCGAGCCCTCACGCGCCATTCTGCGGACTACCTGGACGTTCATTCCCAGCAATTCCGCAACCATTGCTGTATCGAGCACCGGGGGGAAGTCTGATGTTTGAGGCATGTCTACTCCAGATTGGAGGCCTCTTTCGATTGTAGTCGACCATCGAGCGACGTAAAGGGTAATTAGCGTTGCCGGTAGATACTTATGATCGATCGATCGACAGCAACTCGACTTCGAATGTCAAGGCCTCACCGGCAAACCGATGGTTGGTGTCGATCTCCACCTCGGTTGCTGTGACTTCCGTCACCACGCCGGGGGTGATCCCACCAATCAGAACTTCGTCGCCGACCGCGACGTCGTCGGGCGCCTCCTCGATCGGCACCGAGAAGATCAATTCCGGATCGACTTCGCCATATGCCTCTTCTGGAGGGATTCTGACGTCGACAATGTCACCTACCGTCATGCCACGTACGGCATCGTCGAATCCCTTGATGACCTGATCGGACCCGACTACAAATGTCAGCGGCTCTCCGCGATCCCGCGAGGAGTCGAATTGGGACCCGTCATCGAGCGTGCCTACGTAGTGCACTGCCACGGAATCCCCATCCTGAGCGGTGGTTCCGTCCGGACCCGAGTCGCTCGGCGTACCTTGACTCGCAGTTGTCGGTGTGGGTTCGGAGGGAGCAGCGGTAGTGGTGGTTTCGGCAGTGTCGTTTCCGCTGCAAGCGGTTGCCAACAGTGTCGTGGCTGCAAGCAGAATCATATAGCGTCGCATTGTTTCTCCGAGGATGTCTGACGGCATGATAAGTCGAGTTCGAGCCTGAGTAGTCGTCCGGGAATCATTGCCGCACGACTCAAGGTTTCACTGTGCGTTGCCGAAATGATCACGAAGGGTAAGCAACCGGAGATCTTCGATGTCGACTGATCCAGATAGCAGGAACGACGAGGACCTGCTCAGCCAGATCGATGAGCTGAGGGCTCGCATGGATCGATTGATGAGCGGAGGTACTTCAACGTCCAATTCCGCATTGCTGACCGGCAAGCCTGAGGCGAAGGCCGCCGCTGAGGCGCCGGTGGCGCCGCCGCCCGGGCCCGATCGGACCAGAATCCGTGACCTCATCGACAACGAGGATATCGAAGTGATCGAGTCGTATCCGGGACCCAAGGAAACCGTGCCCTTCCCGGAGAACGAAGTGACTACCGAAGAGCTGCCTGCGGCGCCACCCGGACCGGAGCCGCCTGATAGGACTCGCCCGGCCGGCGGGTCGGTCATCCCGATGGAGGATGGTTGGAAGCAAGTTAGGCCGAGGGTCAGCACGTTCACTGATCTGGGCAGTGCAATCCAACAGGAACTGGCGAAGGACGCCTCGGTGCCGCCGTTCGAGACCAAGAAGGGTCCTGACTTGGCCAGCCGATTCGGCCCGGCGTACGAATCCGCTCCGCCGGCCGATGGTGAGGAGCCGTCCGTCGAAGCGGTGCTGCTCGTCGAGGAAGAACTCGTCGACGAACCCGAGGCTGGGGTGGAAGCCATCGAGGAGCCTGTGGAATTCGTCGACAGCCGAGGCAACTTGGGTAAGGTGGCGGCCATCTGGGTGATCACTGCGGTTGCCGCCGGTGCCATCACCGCCTTGCACTTCGTCGGGGTCATCTGACCTCACCACGCAAGCTGCCACAACCCGCCTGGGCTGCTCCGCGTCGAATGCGGGCCACGGTTGTCGCAGACTCGTGGTTGCTCGGCACGCTGTCAGAGCTGGCCGGAGTCGGGCATCTCGGCCAGGCTCGCCACGTACTTCGGATCGTCGTAGCGCCTCAATTCGAACCAGCGCGACCATCGCGGGAGACGGGCACCGGCAATTCCCAGAGCGACCAGTTCACCAACGGCGCAGGCAGCCATGATTCCGAAGCCCGAGAGCGCGCCACATACATATGACCCCTCCGGGCCCGCCTGACCGGCCAACGGACGATTCTCCTTGGTCTTGGTGTAGTAACCGGCATCCACCACGGTCTCCGGAAGCGCCTCGCTGTAGGACTCGAGCGCCGGGATTATTCTCGCCAGCCCGCGCAGCACTACCTCGGCATACAGCGGATCCGTCGGTATGGGCCACGTAGGTTCGCGCACTTTGGTGCGGTACTCCCACAACCCGAGAGCCCACGGTGATTCGAGGCCACCTTCGGGCCGCCCGTGACAGCCTGGTGGAAGGATGTCGAGGAGATCCCTTCTTCCTGCGTCACGCAGGTACTGAGCTTCCACACTCGTCCAGCCGAGTTGTTGCGGATCGTTCCAGATGACCATGGGAGCTTCCCGAGGAAAGCGACCTAGATGGTCGCGTATGGCGGTCTTGGCGTGGACCTCGGACGCGACCGGCAGATCCAGTCCGACGAGCGCGCCCACCCGGCGCAAGTGAGGCCCGGCTGCGTTGACGAATGTTGTGGTCTCGATACGGCTCCCGTCGTTGAAACCAACCGCCGCGATCCGGTCGCCGCTGTGCTCTACCGCAACGACCTCGGCTCGTATCAGGGACGCACCGGCTGCGGTGGCCTGCTCCAAGAGCCACATCCCGAGTTGCTGTGCAGATAGCCACCCAGCTGTGCGGGCGTGTAGGCCTCCAACCACCCGATCAGATAGGAAGGGGAAGTGTCGGCGCAATGACCCGGCGTCGAGGAAGAGGTCTGCGCCTTCGGGAGCGTTCGCAAACCATTCGCTCCCGGCTGCAACATACCTTTCCGTTCTCTCCGTGTGGGTCCGGAGCGGCCCGGCGCCGGCCCGCGAGGCCGCTCGGGCTTGGGTCACCATCGATTGCAGCGTTGCGTCATTCGCGGTCAGATAGAGATAGCCTCTCCGATTGAGGCCGAAGGCATTTCCCGATTCGCGTGCGTAGCCGTCCAGTAGCTCGATCGATCGTCGCATGAGTCGAATCATCGGCTCATTCGGCCACCAGTTGCGGTAGCACTCGGTTGATTTATCGCTGGTCAGGGTGAGTGGTGCCCGCGGGTCGGCAACGACAACATCGGTAATCCCGAGACGGGTCAAGTGGAAGGCGGTCGAGATACCGGCGATCCCCGCACCGCAGATGACTACCCGTGCCATGGAGTGAAGATATATGGTCACCCGGCGTGTGTCACATGCAGTATTCGCTCGAATACCGCGACGCATCTGCTGAACGGGTACCTGAGGAGTTCTATCGGCATACGAACCCGGGGCGCGTAGTGTGGGGATCGCTGTCGTCGAATGGTGTCTGATGCGGAACCGGTTGACCCTTCTGGCAATCTCCTTGGCTCTGATACTCCCTACGGTCCCGTTGCTGGCCGACCCGCTAGAGCCGGGAGGTTCATTTCGTGACGATGACGGCAACGTGCACGAGGGGTCGATCGAAGCCATCGCTGCCGCCGGCATAACCCGCGGGTGCAATCCGCCGGTCAACGATCGCTATTGCCCGACGGCAACGGTCACCCGAGGGCAGATGGCGGCCTTCCTGGTGCGTGCGCTGGACCTGGCACCAGCCGCCACCGACTACTTCCTGGATGACATCGGTTCGGTGTTCGAGGACGACATCAACCGCCTAGCTGCTGCCGGCATCACGCGAGGCTGCAATCCACCGGACAACAACCGTTTCTGTCCCGATCAGCAGGTGACCAGGGAGCAAATGGCGGCGTTCCTGGTCCGCGCCTACGGCCTCGCCGATCCCGGCGCGGGGGACCGCTTCATCGACGACGACGGCTCCCAGTTCGAAGATGACATAGAGCGACTGGCGACTGCCGAGATCACGCTGGGCTGTAATCCGCCTTCGAACAGCCGTTTCTGTCCCCAAGAACCGGTTCGGCGTGATCAGATGGCCAGCTTTCTCGCTCGGGCTGCCGGTCTTGCCGTGATCGTTCCCCCTGAACGGTGTTCCATATTCCCCGCGGACAACATCTGGAACACACGCATCGACACGATGCCGGTGCATCCCGACTCGGGCGCCTACATCAACACGATCGGCGCCGACAAGACATTGCATGCCGATTTTGGGTCCGGAGTGTGGCCTCCCGGCTCCAACAGCCCCATCGGGATCCCGTTTGTCGAGGTCGGCCCGGAGCAAGCCGAAGTGGCCATCAACTACACCGCATACGGCAGCGAGAGCGACCCCGGTCCCTTCCCGATTCCTCCTGATGCCCCCATCGAGGAAGGTCCCGACGCTGATGGTGACCGCCATGTGATTGCTCTCGACCGTGAAGACTGCATGCTCTACGAGTTGTACCGGGCTTTTCCGCAAGACGACGGGTCCTGGAATGCCGACTCCGGAGCCAAGTACGATCTGAAATCGAATGCGCTGCGCCCGGACGGTTGGACCTCCGCCGACGCTGCAGGACTCCCCGTGTTCCCGGGACTGGTCACCTACGACGAGGTTGCCTCGGGTGAGATAACGCACGCCATTCGCTTCACAACTGCGGTGTCGGGTGCCGGGCATGTCTGGCCGGCCCGTCATGATGCGTCGAACCTCACCGGCATCCAGTACCCGCCGATGGGGCAACGATTCCGGTTGAAGGCCGATTTTGACATCTCCGGATATCCGGAACAGATCCAGGTCATTCTCACTGCGATGAAACACTACGGTCTGATCCTCGCCGACAATGGGTCTTCTTGGTCGATCTCTGGTGCTCCGGATGAGCGATGGGACAACGTGATGCTGCACACCTGGGACGACATCCCGGGCGCAGCCTTTGAAGCCGTCGACGTATCGTCGCTGATGGTGGACGCGGACTCGGCCAGGGTCGGAAGCTGAAGGCTAATCGGACGTGAGCTGCGAGCTCGAGGATTGCCGGAACAGAAGCCAGATCAGAGGGAGGCCGCCAAAGGTGGCGAAGGCTGCGATCAACATGGCTGTGGTCAGACCGAACACGTCACCAACGGCGCCGAATACGATCGCTGCAATCGAGCGGATGGCGAAGTTGAGCGATAGGTAGACACCGTTCGCGAGCGCCCTGGTCTTCGGAAAGCGTTCCTGCACGAGCGCCATGATCACGGGAGGAATCGCCAGCAGCGTGAATCCGATTACAGGTAGCAGCGCAATTCGGATCACACCGTCGGCTGCCAGAAACATGAGCAGCGCAGTCGGTGCTGCCACGTGGCCAAACACGAGCACAGCCTTCCGACCCACATGATCACTCAGCCAGCCACCGGCCAACGCTCCAGCGATTCCGGCAGCCTCGACGATCGAGAGGGCGGCGCCGGCCAGCCAGATGCTCGAGCCCTCCTCAGTCAGGAAGATCGGCAGGAAGATGGTGATCGACATCATCATCAGGCTGCGCACTGCGACCAACCCGGCGAGCAACGTCATCAGCCCTCGCATTGCCCGGACCGCGGTACGCCATTGGATGGGATCACCGTCGCCGCGTCCTCGCAACGACACATCACGCAGCCGAAAATAGAGCACGACGGAGGTGGCGATGCCGGCAAGGGCGAGGAAAGCCAATGACTGCACCGACATCACTGTGAGGGCACTGACCACAACCAGCGGTCCAATAGTCCTCCCAAGCTCACCACCTACCATGAAGAAGCCCATCCCGCGCCCCAGCTGATTTCCGGCCAGGTAGCCCACCGCAACGGGTGCCGTTGCGTGGAAAGCCGCCACGCTGACCCCTGCCAGCAACAGCAGCAGCGCCAGCACTGCGTATGTCGGCGCCCACCCGAGCACGCTCATCGCGGTCGCCGTTACCGCGGGTCCCAGAACCACCAGCCACCGCAGTGTCGTCCGGTCGGCAAGGTGGCCGATCACAGGCTGCAACAGTCCCGGTAGCTGCAGGAAGGTGCTGAGGAGCCCGGCGGCGGTGTTGCTGAGCGATAGCTTCTCCACGAATCGCGGCAGCAGCGGGGCGAGGAAAGCGGTGAAGGAATCGTGGACCGCGTGTCCTCCGGCGATGGTCACCAGCCTCGCGGTCTGGAACTCTCCTGCGTCATCGATGTCGATCTCGGGTGTCGGTGTGGTCTCAGTCACGTTCTCAGCCAGCCTGCCAATCCCAGCATGATGTCACATTGCGGTATCGAGGACGATGCAGAGTCGAAC